>NZ_PJQQ01000049.1:0-30296 GCF_002858665.1 Pseudomonas sp. FFUP_PS_473 | reverse complement strand
AAAATGCCATGGCAATGCGGCATGATGCTCCGGCTTCAATTCAATAACCGTGTTGCACTCAGCTCCTGCAACCGCCAAGCGCTGAGCCTGCGCCATTAATGGTGTCTCACTCATCTTCTTCAGCCCCGTCGTTATCTGCGCCGATGCACAAGCCTAGAAAAAAGTCTATATGGATCCAACAGTTATATATCTGTATCGTATGCGGAACTTATTCCTCAGCCTTGAACTCAAAGGGTTCAAGTAACTGTATTCCACCAGGAGAAACACCCCATGCGTAAACCTTTTGCTTATGCCCTGATGCTGGCCGCTACCCTGGGTCTGGCTGCTTGTGACAAAGCTGCAGAAACCAAAGCACCAGAAGCACCTAAGGCTGCTGAGCAAGCTGCACAGAAAGTCGAAGAAGCTCAGAATAAAGTGAACGAAGCGGCGAAAGAAACTGTCGATGCTGCTAAAGAAACCGTCGAAGCTGCCAAAGACCAAGCTGAAGCTGCTGCGCCTGCTGCCCCAGCACCAGAAGCAACGCCAGCCAAGCCTGCTAACTAAGCAGCCGCCCGGCAAAAAAAACCCGACACTGTCGGGTTTTTTTATGCCTTTCAAAACCTGTGCCTGTCAAAACCCATGTAACGTCGACCTGAACATCAATAACAATGCACAACACACTAGCGGTTCAAACCAGAGGTTCCTTATTGACCTCAGGCATGGGTGCTTCTGTCGGGGTAAACACCATAACTTCGAGCACATCGGAATGGAATTCCCGACGGTAAAGTACCAACACAACACCTGCACTCGTCGCCATGAATAACCAGGGGTTGATGAACCAACTGAGTAAGGCCAGGCCAAAGTAGTAAGAGCGCAACCCGAAGTTGAACTGGTTGGCCGCCAGGGAAACAACCCGTGCCGCACGCGAGGCAAACGCTTTACGTTCCTGCTCACTGACATGGCGCTCGCCAATCATCGGCGCAGACCCCACCAATACGGCCGCAAAGTTGTACTGGCGCATGCACCAACTGAAGGTAAAGAAGGCATAGATAAAGACCATTGCCAGGCACAGCAACTTGATCTCGGACATGCTCTGCGACGCTTGCTGCACCAACGGCAAATCAGCCAGCAACGACAGCGCCCGGTCCGATGCACCGAGCACCGTCAGGATGCCAGCGAGGATAATCAGCGTACTGGAAGCGAAAAACGAGGCGTTACGCTCCAGGTTACCGATCACACTGGCATCGGCAATCCGGTTGTCGCGCAACAACATGCGGCGCATCCAATCTTCGCGGTACAGGTGCAGAACACTGGCCAGGCACGCCGTGTCACGGCCTTTCCAGGTGGCATAACGGGTGTAGCCACCCCAGCAGACAACGAACCAGCAAACAGCCAGTAGATTAATCAGATTGCTTTGAATGAAGCTCATGGACGGTCCTGATCAAGAGGTTTCGCGCACAGTAAAGTGCGTCGATGGCCTTTCGACGCTTTATCACAAAAAAAGACACGTCACACCCCATAAACGAAAAACCCCACATCTTTATCGGATGTGGGGTTGGGCATCTGCCTAAGCTGACGCACGATGGCTTGTGGCCGGCGTCAACCTTGGGCGAACGCTATCGGCTCAGGCCAGGGCTTCGCGCGGCTTGCCGAGCAGGCGGTCAAAGACCACCGCCACGACCAGGGTCGCCACACTCGGTACCAACCAGGCCAGGCCCTGCTCGCTCAGCGGCAGGTTCGCCAGTGACTCAGGCAACCAGCTTGCCAGCGACGTGCCCTTGATGGCATCGACCAGGCCAAACAGCAGCGAGACCAGCATCACAGGTGCCAGAATACGCGCCGACGAATGCCACAGCTCTTTGCAGAAGCTCAGGCCGACCAGCACGATGCACGGCGGGTAGATGGCCGTCAGCAACGGAATCGAGAACAGGATCAACTTGGTCAGCCCCAGGTTCGACACCACCAGCGAGAACACTGCCAGAATGACCACCAGGGTACGATAGGACAGAGGCAGCACCTGGCTGAAGTACTCAGCACATGCGCACGTCAGGCCAACCGCAGTCACCAGGCAGGCCAGCGCAATCAACACGGCCAGGAACGTGCTACCGAGCGAGCCGAACGTATGCTGCACATAGGCATGCAGTACGGCGGCGCCGTTGGTGGCCCCCATGGCGATGTCGTGGCTGCCTGCGCCAAGACGGAACAGGCTGACATACACCAGCGCCAGGCCAACGCCGGCAATCAGGCCGGCGATAATGGCGTAACGGGTAATCAGCTGCGGCGACTCGACACCCCGCGAGCGGATGGCGTTGACGATGACGATACCGAACACCAACGCACCCAGGGTATCCATGGTCAGGTAACCATTGATGAAGCCCTGGGAAAACGGTGCGGCCACATAAGCGGGTTGAGCCTCGCCAATCGTGCCGGCAGGCAGCATGAATGCCGCGATGCCAAGCGCTGCCAGGGCGATAATCTTCAGCGGCGCAAGAAAGCGGCCTACGGTGTCCAGCAATTTGCCGGGGTACATCGACACGGCCAGCACGACCAGGAAATACACCAGGCTATACAGGAACAGCGCAACCGGGTTTTCACCCACCAATGGCGCGATACCCACTTCAAACGATACGGTAGCCGTACGCGGGGTCGCGAACAGCGGGCCAACAGCCAGGTAGCAGACCGCCGCCAACAGACCACCTGCGACCTTGCCGATCGGGCTGCTCAGGGCGTCCATACCGCCGCCAACCTTGGCCAGTGCAACCACGGTGATCACCGGCAAACCAACCGCGGTAACCAGGAAACCCAGCGCTGCCATCCAGACATGAGGGCCGGACTGCAAACCAACGATAGGCGGGAAAATAATATTGCCAGCTCCGACGAACAACGCGAACGTCATAAAGCCAAGCGCCAGGATGTCCTGGCCTTTCAACACTTTCATTAAGGAAATACCACACTACTGAAATCGGGATTTAGAGAGGGATTTCCCCTTGGGTGAGGGAAATGCTGTCTGACCGGATTAGCCAGACCCGTTTAGCGTGTCGTTCCCTTTTGAGGAGCGGGCACAAAATGAGTGCATAGGTTAACGAATTTACGCCGGAAACGCACGGCTGCAGGGGCGCCTGTCCGATGTGCGAATGTGCAGGTCGTCTGGAAATGCCGGGATTGATACCCCCGCCACTAGCGCATCGCCCAGAACGCACAAAGGCCACCCGAAGGTGGCCTTTGTGGTTGAAGCAGTCAGTCAGCCGAAGCTTACTTGACAGCCCAACCGGTCAGCTCAGCCAGGGCCTTGCCGATGTCCGCCAACGAACGGACAGTTTTCACGCCAGCGTCTTGCAGGGCAGCGAATTTCTCGTCTGCAGTGCCTTTACCGCCGGAGATGATTGCACCAGCATGGCCCATGCGCTTGCCCGGAGGAGCAGTCACACCAGCAATGTAGGAAACCACTGGCTTGGTCACGTGAGCCTTGATGTAGGCAGCAGCTTCTTCTTCAGCAGAACCGCCGATCTCACCGATCATGACAATCGCTTCGGTCTTCGGGTCTTCCTGGAACAGTTTCAGGATGTCGATGAAGTTGGAGCCTGGGATCGGGTCACCACCGATACCAACGCAGGTGGACTGACCGAAACCGGCGTCAGTAGTCTGCTTGACGGCTTCATAGGTCAGGGTGCCGGAACGGGAAACGATACCGACTTTGCCTGGCAAGTGAATGTGACCTGGCATGATGCCGATCTTGCACTCGCCCGGTGTGATAACGCCTGGGCAGTTAGGGCCGATCAGGGTAACACCCAGCTCGTCACACTTGACCTTCGCGTCCAGCATGTCCAGGGTTGGAATGCCTTCGGTGATGCAGACGATCAGCTTGATACCGCCGAACGCCGCTTCCAGGATCGAGTCCTTGCAGAAAGGCGCTGGAACGTAGATGACCGAAGCGTCGGCGCCAGTGGCAGCAACGGCTTCCTTGACGGTGTTGAACACCGGCAGGTTCAGGTGGGTGGTACCACCCTTGCCTGGGGTCACGCCGCCGACCATCTTGGTGCCGTAGGCGATGGCTTGTTCGGAGTGGAAAGTACCCTGCGAGCCAGTGAAGCCCTGGCAGATGACTTTGGTATCTTTATTGATCAGGACGCTCATTACTTGCCCTCCGCAGCTTTGACAACTTGTTGAGCAGCGTCGGTCAGGCTGGTTGCCGCGATGATGTTCAAACCGCTTTCTGCCAGTACTTTAGCGCCCAGTTCGGCGTTGTTGCCTTCCAGACGAACAACGACCGGCACTTTGACGCCGACTTCTTTCACTGCGCCGATGATGCCTTCGGCAATCATGTCGCAACGAACGATACCGCCGAAAATGTTGACCAATACTGCAGCGACATTGCTGTCGGACAGGATGATCTTGAACGCTTCGGTTACGCGCTCTTTGGTTGCGCCGCCACCTACGTCGAGGAAGTTGGCTGGCTTGCCGCCGTGCAGGTTGACGATGTCCATGGTACCCATGGCCAGGCCAGCACCGTTGACCATGCAGCCGATGTTACCTTCCAGTGCCACGTAGTTCAGTTCGAACTGGGCAGCATGGGCTTCACGCGCGTCGTCTTGCGACGGGTCGTGGAAGGTCTTCAGCTTAGGCTGACGGTACATGGCGTTGGCGTCGATGTTGATCTTGGCATCGAGGCAATGCAGATCGCCGTCGGCCTTGATCACCAGCGGGTTCACTTCCAGCAGTGCCAGGTCATGGTCTTTGAACAGCTTGGCCAGACCGGTGAAAATCTTGGCGAACTGAGCAACCTGCTTGCCTTCCAGACCCAGCTGGAACGCCAGTTCACGACCCTGGAATGGCTGAGCGCCAACCAGTGGATCGATAGTAGCCTTGAGGATTTTTTCAGGGGTATCGTGAGCAATTTTCTCGATGTCCACGCCACCTTCGGTGGACGCCATGAACACGATGCGACGGCTCGAACGATCGACTACAGCGCCCAGGTACAGTTCCTTGGCGATGTCAGTGCAGGATTCGACCAGGATCTTGGTGACTGGTTGACCGTTGGCGTCAGTCTGGTAGGTCACCAGACGCTTGCCCAACCATTGTGCAGCGAACGCTTTTGCGTCTTCTTTGCTGCGAACCAGCTTAACGCCACCCGCTTTACCGCGACCGCCAGCGTGAACCTGGGCTTTTACAACCCATTCGGTACCGCCGATCTTTTCGCAAGCTTCTGCTGCAGCTTCAGGGGTATCGACTGCGAAACCCTTGGAAACTGGCAGGCCGTATTCAGCGAACAGCTGCTTACCCTGATACTCGTGAAGATTCATTCTTTTTACCGTCTTCGTTAGGTACTGCGCTTCGGCGCTGCGCCCTTTCGGGTGCCGCGCCACCTGTGACTGCTTGCCTGGAAAGTTGCCTCACCAGACTCGAGTCCGGCGAACTTTCCGCGGTGAGTCATGCAAGCAAGACTCACGACGGGCCGTCCGCCGTGGTTTCTTATTATTTAACGCTTTTTACGGTTCGCTACGTGAATGGCACCGCCATTCACAGCCAGCGCGGCTTCATGCAGCGCTTCGGACAGGGTCGGATGGGAGAAAACCATCATGCCCAGGTCTTCGGCGCTGGTGCCGAATTCCATCGCGATTGCACCCTGCTGCACCAGTTCGGCGGCGCTTGGGCCAATCACATGTACACCCAGTACGCGGTCGGTCTTGGCGTCGGCAATAACCTTGACGAAACCACCGGTATCGTTGGCAGCCATCGCACGACCACTGGCCGCGAACGGGAAGGTGCCCACGTTAACCTCAACGCCTTCAGCCTTCAAGGCTTGTTCGGTCTTGCCGACCCACGCGATTTCCGGGTGGGTGTAGATAACCGAAGGGATCAGGTCATAGTTCATCTGGGCCTTGTGACCCTTGATGCGCTCGACAACCATGATGCCCTCTTCCGACGCCTTGTGCGCCAGCATCATGCCGCGAACCACGTCACCAATGGCGTAGACGCCCGGTACGCTGGTAGCGCAGTAGTCGTCGACGAAGATGAAACCACGCTCGTCGATGGTCACGCCGCTGTCAGCTGCCAGCAGGTCAGTGGTCACTGGACGACGGCCGACCGCAACGATCAGCTTGTCGAAGGTGATTTTCTGTTCGCCGTTGGCGTCGGTGTAGGTCACTTCGACTTCTTCGCCGTTGACCTTGGAGCCAGTCACACGCGCACCCAGCTTGACGTCCAGACCTTGCTTGGTCAGGGTCTTCAGGGCTTCCTTGGAGACGGCAGTGTCGGCAGCCATCAGGAAGGTGTCCAGCGCTTCCAGAACGGTAACCTGAGCGCCCAGACGCGACCAGACAGAGCCCAGTTCCAGACCGATAACGCCAGCACCGATAACACCCAGACGCTTAGGCACTGCCTGGAATTCCAGGGCGCCAGTGGAGTCGACGATGACTTTCTGATCAACCGGAGCCGGTGGAATGTCGATCGGACGCGAGCCGGAAGCCAGGATCACGTTCTCGGCTTCGATGACTTCAACGGTGCCGTCAGCCTTGGTGACTTCGACTTTCTTGCCAGCCAGCAGTTTGCCGTGGCCCTGGATCGAAGTAACGCCGTTAGCCTTGAACAGGGTAGCAACGCCGCCGGTCAGGTTCTTGACGATGTTCGCCTTGCGGCCAACCATCGCAGGAACGTCCATCTTCACTTCACCAGTGGTGATACCGTGAACGCCGAATGCGTCCTTGGCTTCGTGGTATTTCCAGGAGCTGTCCAGCAGCGCCTTGGAAGGAATGCAGCCAACGTTCAGGCAGGTACCGCCCAGGGCCAGCTTGCCTTCGCCGTCGGTGTACTTCTCGATACAGGCAGTCTTCAGACCAAGTTGTGCGGCCTTGATGGCGGCTACATAGCCGCCAGGGCCCGCACCGATAACTACTACGTCGAATTTCTGGGTCATAAAGGATTCCTTTTAGCTACAAGCCACAAGCTTCAGGCTGCAAGAAGGCCCGCTTCCGTAAGGAAGCTGGCCCCTTGCAACGTGCAGCTGTTTTTAGATATCGAGCAGCAGACGAGCCGGATCTTCCAGCAGGTTCTTGATAGTCACCAGGAAGGTCACGGCTTCTTTACCGTCGATCAAACGGTGATCGTAGGACAGCGCCAGGTACATCATCGGACGGATCACGACCTGACCGTTGATTGCCATTGGGCGCTGAATGATGTTGTGCATGCCCAGAATCGCCGCCTGTGGCGGGTTAACGATCGGGGTCGACATCATCGAACCGAATGTACCACCGTTGGTGATCGTGAAGGTACCGCCGGTCATTTCTTCGATCGACAGCTTACCGTCACGGGCTTTCTTGCCGAACGTGGCGATGCCGCCTTCGATTTCAGCCAGGCTCATCAGTTCGGCGTTACGCAGAACCGGTACCACCAGACCACGGTCGCTGGACACGGCAACACCGATGTCGGCGTAGCCGTGGTAAACGATATCGCTACCGTCGATCGAGGCGTTGACCGCTGGGAAACGCTTCAGCGCTTCGGTAGCAGCCTTGACGAAGAACGACATGAAGCCCAGGCGAACGCCGTTGTGGGACTTCTCGAACAGGTCCTTGTACTTCGAACGCAGTGCCATGACTTCGGTCATGTCGACTTCATTGAAGGTGGTCAGCATCGCCATGTTGGACTGAGCTTCAACCAGACGCTCGGCAACCTTGGCACGCAGGCGGGTCATCGGTACGCGCTTCTCGGTGCGGTCACCAGTGGCCATGACCGGTACGGCAGCGGCTGGGGCAGCAGCCTTGGCAGCTGGAGCAGCGGCCGGAGCGGCTTTCTTGGCAGCAACGGCAGCAACAACGTCTTCCTTGGTAACGCGACCACCTTTGCCAGTACCAGCAACGCTGGCCAGGTCGATGCCGTTCTCTTCGGCCAGCTTGCGTGCGGCAGGCGCAGCAATCGGGTCTTCTTCACCGGCTTCGACAGCAGCAGCGGCCTGGGCAGGCGCGGCAGCAGCGGCCGGAGCAGCAGCGGCAGCAGCACCTTCAGTGATGGAACCCAGTACTTCGTCAGACAAAACGGTGTCGCCTTCGTTCTTGACGATCGCGCCCAGCACGCCGTCGGCAGTGGCCAGCACTTCCAGAACGACCTTGTCGGTCTCGATGTCAACGATCAGCTCGTCACGCTTGACGGCGTCGCCCGGTTTCTTGTGCCAAGTGGCTACGGTGCCATCGGCAACCGATTCCGGGAAAGTAGGGGCTTTGATCTCGATAGCCATTATCAATGGTTCCTTAAATTCGGTTTCTTGTGCGCGGTGGCATTAAACAGTGAAAGCATCTTGCAGCAGTTTTTCCTGCTGCTCGGCGTGCATCGAAGCGTAACCACAGGCAGGTGCTGCCGACGCGTCACGACCAGCGTACTCAAGGACCAGGTCCTTGTTGTGACGGGTCAGGATGCGACGCATGTGGTGCTGACTGCTGTACCAAGCGCCCTGGTTCATCGGCTCTTCCTGGCACCACACCACATCCTTCAGGTTGGTGTAAGGCGCGAGGATTTCGACCAGATCGTCCTCAGGGAACGGATACAGTTGCTCGATACGCACGATGGCGATGTCTTCACGACCTTCGGCACGACGTTTTTCCAGCAGATCGTAGTAGACCTTGCCGCTGCACAGAACCAGGCGGGTAACCTTTTTCGGATCGAGGGTATCGATTTCCGGGATTACAGTCTGGAACGAGCCTTCGGCCAGTTCTTCCAGCGTCGAGATGGCCAGTTTGTGGCGCAGCAGCGACTTCGGCGTCAGGACGATCAGCGGCTTACGCAGCGGACGAATGACCTGGCGACGCAGCAGGTGGTAGATCTGAGCCGGGGTGGTCGGTACGCAAACCTGAACGTTGTGCTCGGCGCACAGCTGCAGGTAACGCTCCAGACGTGCCGAGGAGTGCTCAGGCCCCTGCCCTTCATAACCGTGAGGCAGCAGCATGGTCAGACCGCACAGACGGCCCCACTTGTGCTCACCGCTGGTGATGAACTGGTCGACAACGACCTGGGCACCGTTGGCGAAGTCACCGAACTGGGCTTCCCAGATCACCAGCGCGTTAGGCGTGGTGGTCGAGTAACCGTATTCGAAGGCCAGTACCGCTTCTTCCGAGAGGAAGGAGTCGTACAGGTCAAACTTCGGCTGACCGGCATACAGGTTCTGCAGTGGCAGATAGGTGCTGGCGTCCTTCTGGTTGTGCAGCGCCGCATGGCGGTGCGAGAAGGTGCCGCGACCAACGTCCTGACCGGTGATACGCACCGGGTGACCTTCGAACAGCAAGGTCGCGTAGGCCATGGTTTCGGCGTAGCCCCAGTTGATTGGCAAGCCACCGGCCTGCATCTTCTGACGGTCTTCGTAGATCTTCGAAACCTGACGCTGAACCACAAAGCCTTCCGGCAGGTCCAGCAACTTGGCCGACAGTTCCTGCAGGGTCTTCAAGTCAAAGCGAGTGTCGTGACGCGCAGTCCAGGCATGGCCCAGGTACGGACGCCAGTCAACGAACAGTTCCTTGTTCGGCTCTTTGACCAGGCTCTTGACCACATGCAGGCCGTTATCCAGCGCATTGCGGTACTCGTCAACCTTGGCCTGTACGCGCTCGACGTCCAGACGACCGGCCTGAATCAGGCTCTCGGCATACAGTTCGCGCGTCGTGCGTTGCTTGGCGATCTGCTGGTACATCAACGGCTGAGTGCCGTTTGGTTCGTCAGCTTCGTTGTGACCACGGCGGCGGTAGCAGACCAGGTCGATGACCACGTCACGCTTGAACTGCATACGGTAGTCGACAGCCAGCTGAGTCACGAACAGGACCGCTTCCGGATCGTCACCGTTAACGTGCAGGATCGGCGCCTGAATCATCTTGGCGACGTCGGTGCAGTACTCGGTGGAACGCGAGTCCAGCGGGTTGCTGATGGTGAAACCAACCTGGTTGTTGATCACGATGTGAACAGTACCGCCGGTTTTGAAACCGCGGGTCTGCGACATCTGGAAGGTTTCCATGACCACGCCCTGACCGGCGAATGCCGCGTCACCGTGGATGGAAATTGGCAGAACCTTGTCACCAACGCTGTCGTTACGGCGATCCTGACGGGCGCGTACCGAACCTTCCACTACTGGCGAGACGATTTCCAGGTGGGATGGGTTGAACGCCATGGCCAGGTGAACTTCACCGCCGGCGGTCATTACGTTGGAAGAGAAGCCCTGGTGATACTTAACGTCACCGGAACCCAGTTCGACCTTCTTCTTGCCTTCGAACTCGTCGAACAGGTCGCGCGGGTTTTTACCGAAGGTGTTGACCAGAACGTTCAAGCGGCCACGGTGGGCCATGCCGATCACGACTTCCTTGGTGCCATAGGAACCGGAGCGCTGGATCAGCTCGTCCAGCATCGGAATCAGGCTCTCGCCGCCTTCCAGGCCGAAACGCTTGGTGCCTGGGTACTTGGTGCCCAGGTATTTTTCCAGACCTTCAGCTGCAGTGACGCGCTCGAGCAAGTGGCTCTGAACGTCTGCAGAAAAAGCTGGGCGACCACGTACGCTCTCCAGACGCTGCTGGAACCAGCTGCGCTGCTCGGAGTCGACGATGTGAGTGAACTCGGCGCCAATGGTGCGGCAATATGTCTGCTGCAAAGCGTCGAAGATTTCGCGTAGGCTCGCTTCCTCTTTGCCGATAAACAGGTCGCCGGCACGGAAAGTCGTATCAAGATCGGCATTGGTCAAGCCGTAATGATTGATCGACAAGTCTACAGGCGCAGGGCGCTGCCACAACCCCAGAGGGTCGAGCTTGGCAGCTTGGTGGCCGCGCATACGGTAGGCTTGGATCAGTCGCAGCACTTCAACCTGCTTCTTCTCGTGCTCGCTGCTCACGCTGCCGGCAGAAACCGGTTGAGCGCGGCGCTGGTTCTTTGCCAGCAGAACGAAATGGTCGCGGATTGTAGAGTGCGATACATCGGTAGCAGTGCTGCCTTCGGCGGGCAACTTCTGAAAGTAAGTGCGCCACTCTTCTGGCACAGCGTTAGGGTCGTGCAGGTAGAGTTCGTAGAGCTCTTCCACATATGCAGCGTTACCACCTGAAAGGTGGGCGCTATCCCACATGCGCTGCATCACGCTTTCTTGCATGCTTGGTCACCCTCGGTTAGGGGACAGATCGGCAAGAGCCACAGAAAGCCTGGAAAAGTCCGAGTGCAGCGACCGAACCAAGCCACCGAGGATCCTACAGATTTTCCGGGTACCAGCCCGGAAGCCCCTGCTGGTCTCATATCTTCATAGGTAAAAGCTAGGGCTTTTTGGGCCTTCGCTCGGGTTTCACCTTGGTGCGGGCAATGGCCCGCACCTCGGCGTACTACGGGTACAACATTTTAAAATCAGGTACCGCTTTGCAGCAGCATGTTACGTACGTGACCGATTGCCTTGGTCGGGTTCAGACCTTTCGGGCAAACGTTTACGCAGTTCATGATTCCACGGCAACGGAACACGCTGAACGGGTCATCCAGGGACGCCAGACGCTCTTGGGTCTTGGTGTCACGGCTGTCAGCCAGGAAACGATAGGCTTGCAGCAGTGCAGCTGGACCGAGGAACTTGTCTGGGTTCCACCAGAACGAAGGGCAGGAAGTCGAGCAGCAAGCGCACAGGATGCACTCGTACAGACCGTCCAGCTTCTCACGCTCTTCTGGCGACTGCAGACGTTCGATGGCCGGAGCCGGCGTGTCGTTCTGCAGGTAAGGCTTCACCTTCTCGTACTGCTTGTAGAAGATGCTCATATCGACGACCAGGTCACGAATGACTGGCAGGCCAGGCAGCGGGCGAATCACCAGCTTGTTGCCCTTGACCACCGACGACAGCGGCGTAATGCACGCCAGGCCGTTCTTGCCGTTGATGTTCATGCCGTCGGAGCCGCAAACGCCCTCGCGGCAGGAGCGACGATACGAGAAACCTTCGTCCTGTTCCTTGATCAGTGCCAATACGTCCAGCACCATCAGATCTTTGCCACCGGTATCGACCTGGAACACCTGAGTTTTAGGCGCAGAGTCGGTATCCGGGTTGTAACGATAAACTTCGACTTGCAACATGGCGGCCACCCTTAGTAAGTCCGGACTTTAGGCTCGAAAGCAGGCACGGTTTTCGGCGCGAAGTTGACTGCACGCTTGGCAACACGTTTCTCACCCGGGAAGTACAGGGTGTGGCACAGCCAGTTTTCGTCGTCGCGATCTTCGAAGTCTTCACGGGCATGAGCACCGCGAGACTCTTTACGAGTTTCAGCAGCGATAGCAGTCGCTTCGGCAACTTCCAGCAGGTTCTGCAGCTCCAGCGCTTCGATACGCGCGGTGTTGAAGGCCTGGGACTTGTCGTTGATCTTGACGTTAGCGATACGCTCACGCAGATCGGCCAACTGCTTGATACCTTTCTGCATGTATTCGCCAGTACGGAATACACCGAAATAGTTCTGCATGCAGCTTTGCAGCTCGCGACGCAGGGTAGCAACGTCTTCACCGGTGTTGCGCTCATTGAGCTTGCGCAGACGGTTCAGCGCGACGTCGACGTCGGTATCGCTGGCGTCACGGTATTCGATACCGTCGCTCAGGGCTTTTTCCAGGTGCAGGCCAGCAGCGCGACCGAATACCACCAGGTCGAGCAGCGAGTTACCGCCCAGACGGTTTGCACCGTGAACCGATACGCACGCCACTTCACCGACCGCGAACAGGCCCGGGATAATGGTGTCTGCACCGTCAGCGTTCATGGTGATGGCCTGGCCATGAATGTTGGTGGCAACGCCGCCCATCATGTAGTGGCAGGTTGGAACGACCGGTACCGGCGCGACCACTGGGTCGACGTGGGCGAAGGTCTTGGACAGCTCACAGATACCTGGCAGGCGGCTGTGCAGCACTTCCTCACCCAGGTGATCGAGCTTGAGCATCACGTGGTCGCCGTTCGGGCCACAGCCGTTGCCAGCGATGATCTCTTTAACCATGGAACGGGCCACAACGTCACGACCGGCAAGGTCTTTGGCGTTCGGCGCATAACGCTCCATGAAACGCTCGCCGTGCTTGTTGATGAGGTAACCACCTTCACCACGGCAACCTTCGGTAACCAGTACACCAGCGCCGGCAATACCGGTCGGGTGGAACTGCCACATTTCAATGTCCTGCACCGGCACGCCGGCACGCAGCGCCATGCCAACGCCGTCACCGGTGTTGATCAGGGCGTTGGTGGTCGATGCGTAGATACGACCCGCGCCACCAGTGGCCAGTACGGTAGCCTTGGCACGGATGTAAACGGTTTCACCGGTTTCGATGCAGATCGCGATCACACCGACGAATGCGCCATCCTGGTTCTTGACCAGATCAACGGCATACCACTCGTTCAGGAAGGTGGTGCCTGCCTTCAGGTTGCCCTGATACAGGGTGTGCAGCAGTGCGTGGCCGGTACGGTCGGAAGCGGCACAGGTACGTGCAGCCTGACCACCTTTACCGAAGTCCTTGGACTGGCCACCGAACGGACGCTGGTAGATACGACCGGTTTCAGTACGGGAGAACGGCAGGCCCATGTGATCCAGCTCGAAGACCGCAGCCGGGCCTTCCTGACACATGTATTCGATAGCGTCCTGGTCACCGATGTAGTCGGAACCCTTGACAGTATCGTACATGTGCCAGCGCCAATCGTCGTTCGGGTCAGCCGAAGCGATTGCACAGGTGATACCACCCTGGGCCGATACAGTGTGCGAACGGGTCGGGAAGACCTTGGTGATTACAGCAGTCTTGTGACCACCTTGAGCCAACTGCAGCGCAGCGCGCATGCCGGCACCGCCACCACCAATGATGATGGCGTCGAAAGAAATCGTAGGAATGTTAGCCATGAATCAGATACCCCAGAGAATCTGCACACCCCAGACGAAGTACGCGAACATCGCAACACCGCATACAGCCTGGAACAGGAAACGTATTGCAGTCGCCGACTTGCCGAACGCCATTGGCGTCAGGTAGTCCGTCGCGATGGTCCACATGCCGACCCAGGCGTGAGCGCCCAGAGCCACCAGTGCCAGCAGACTGAAAATACGCATCGCATTGTTGGAGAACAGACCGTGCCACTGGGCGTAGTCCATTCCCGGGTGCGCGACCAGGTAGCCAATCAGAAAAATGAAGTAAGCCGCGAGAACGACCGCAGAAACGCGCTGCGCCATCCAGTCATAGAGGCCCGAACGCGAGAGGTTCGTGACGTTGGTTACCATATCCACACTCCTGCCAGAACAATCACCACCACGGAGACGGCGATGACAATTTTCGAGCCCAGTTTGCCGCCTTCCAGCGTTTCACCGATGCCCATATCCATGATCAAGTGGCGCACACCGGCAACCAAGTGATACAGCAAGGCGGACAGAAGACCCCAAATCACAAGCTTGGCCAGCGGGCTGGTCAAACACGCTTTCACCTCACCGAAGCCTTCCTCGGAACCCAGGGATTTGCCCAATGCATAAAGCATGATGGCCAGGCCCAGGAAAAGGATGACACCGGAGATGCGGTGAAGAATGGACGTGTAAGCAGTGACAGGGAGTTTGATGGTCCTTAGGTCGAGGTTTACAGGTCGTTGGCTTTTCACGGCTTTTTTCACACTGAAGAGCCCCTAGCAAGCAGGGCAAAGTTGTTGGTAAGTGTACTGGTCAGGTACCCACCACCCAGGGAGTGACGACCCCAGCAACACAGGCTTCAAAGCCCCTGGCGGTCGGGTGCCGAGTATAGACAGTTAGGCTACTAATGACAACGAAAAGGCCTAGCCCAAATAGCTCATTGCCTTTACCCGACAAAAGGCGTAAACGGGCAGCAATTTCGAGGAAAAACAGCGCCCAGAGCCCTTTACAACCGTGCTTTAGGCAAATTGACATTCGAATTTATCTCACTATAGTGGTGCGGGCCCTGCGTGGGGGGTCTGTCTGATGATTTCAAGCATTAATAGGAGGCCACATGGCTGACAAAAAAGCGCAGTTGGTCATCGAGGGCGCAGCCCCCGTCGAGCTGCCCATTTTAACCGGCACCGTTGGTCCCGATGTTATCGACGTTAGAGGGTTGGGGGCCACGGGTCACTTCACTTTCGACCCCGGTTTCATGGCGACCGCATCCTGCGAGTCGAAGATCACCTATATTGATGGCGACAAGGGCATCCTGCTGCATCGCGGCTACCCTATCGAACAGCTCGCCGAGCAATCCGACTACCTGGAAACCTGCTACCTGCTGCTGAACGGCGAACTGCCGAACGCCGAGCAGAAGGCTCAGTTTGTCAGCACCGTGAAAAACCACACCATGGTTCACGAGCAACTGAAGTCGTTCTTCAACGGCTTCCGTCGCGACGCGCACCCTATGGCGGTCATGTGCGGCGTGGTTGGCGCCCTGTCGGCGTTCTATCATGACTCGCTGGACATCAATAACCCGCAGCACCGCGAAATCTCCGCGGTACGCCTGGTCGCGAAAATGCCGACCCTGGCGGCGATGGTTTACAAGTACTCCATGGGTCAACCCATGATGTACCCCCGCAACGACCTGTCGTATGCGGAAAACTTCCTGCACATGATGTTCAACACCCCGTGCGAGATCAAACCGATCAGCCCGGTACTGGCCAAGGCAATGGACCGGATCTTCATCCTCCATGCCGACCACGAGCAGAACGCTTCGACCTCCACCGTGCGCCTGGCAGGCTCCTCGGGCGCCAACCCGTTCGCCTGTATTGCCGCCGGTATCGCTGCACTGTGGGGCCCTGCCCACGGCGGCGCCAACGAGGCCGTACTGACCATGCTCGATGAAATTGGCGATGTCTCGAACATCGACAAGTTCATCGCCAAGGCCAAGGACAAGAACGATCCGTTCAAACTGATGGGCTTCGGTCACCGCGTTTACAAAAACCGCGACCCGCGCGCCACCGTGATGAAAAAGACCTGCGATGAAGTCCTGCGCGAGCTGGGCATCACCAACGATCCGCAGCTGGAACTGGCCATGCGCCTGGAAGAGATCGCCCTGACCGATCCTTACTTCATCGAGCGCTCGCTGTACCCGAACGTCGACTTCTACTCGGGGATCATCCTCAAGGCGATCGGCATTCCGACCAGCATGTTCACCGTGATCTTCGCCCTGGCACGCACCGTCGGCTGGATCTCGCACTGGAAAGAAATGCTCTCCAGCCCGTACAAGATTGGCCGTCCGCGCCAGCTGTACACCGGCTACGAAGCACGCGACATCGTCAAGCTGTCCGACCGCAAGTAAGCCCTGCCCTGCAGCGCTGAACACAAAAAAGGCTGCCCTCGGGCAGCCTTTTTTGTTCCCGTGAAGTCAGGGCTTCTCGGCTTTCTCTTTCAATGCCTTCAGCGTGTTGAACGGTGCCTCTACGACAAAACTGTTCGCCAACCAGGACGGCACGCTACCACCCGGCTCGGTGTGCACCTGATAGGTGACTTCGGTGCTGTCACCCTTAGGCTCGAACTTCCAGAAGCCCTCGACCTGAGCCACCCGCACAAAGCCTTTTTCTTCAGGCAAATAGCTGGGCAAACCTTCCAGCTTGCGCACAACACTGCCATCCGCCGCATCTTCGGTGGTTACCTTGAGAATTGAATCACGCGGCGTCACCGGCCAAGGCGTATTGAACTGGGTGTAGGTCCAGGTCTGGTTACCCTCCCGCTTGAGCAACTTCTGCACCTTGCATTCATGTATCCAGGCGCAGGCCCCGACCACATCTTCGTGCAACGCACGCAGCTTGGCGACATTGGCCTTGATCAAGGTCACCCCACGGTAAGCCTTGTATTTGGACCCCGCCACTTCACTCAGGGACACCTTGATGCCCTGCTCATCCTTTGCCACCTGCCAACTTTCCGCCTGCGCCAGAGGCGCCAGCAACGCACCTACAGCACACACCAACGCCATCCGCTTAAACGATCCCATGCTCTTGTTCCTTATTGTCGAAGATCTACGTATTCAAGCTGCTGTCATCTGCTCCAGCCACCCCAGGATCCTGATCGCCTCATCGCGATCACCGCCACACACCTCCACATCCGCCATGAACGCCGAACACACAGCTGGGCGCTCGGGCTTACCGAACAATCCACACAGGTTGACGACAGACAGATGGATACAGCGCTCGCCAGCAGGCTTGCCATTGGGCATTCCTGGTATCGGCGAACTGATGGACGGAGCAATGCAGCAGGCGCCACAGCCTTCACGACACTTCATGACGGCAGTACCTCGGAATCAAAATGGATGAACACGTCGGGATAGTAACCGCTAAAACGGTCGTTTGAAATTACCGGCAGGATGAAATATCACAGGACGAAAACAGACCAACCAGTCAGGCCCGAGCTTACTGTTTGAACTCGAATTCGATGGCCGCACCTTCGACATCCTGACGGCTGTCGTTGCGCAGTTGCAGCTGCATTTCGTTGCTGAGCAGACGACCATTGAGCTGAAACGGGCTTTCTTCCTTGGGTTTCTCACCAAACATGGCCGGCAAGAGCGGGCGATGCAATTGAGCTTCGCTTGCACTGCCCGGCTGCAGCCCGCCCACCATACTCAAAGGCAGGCTAAGGTCCAATCGAGGCGTGGGCAATGGCGCCGCAATGGCATCCGCATGCTTGCGCCTGGTGGTCTTGCCCGAAGATTTCTGAGTGGACGCAGAGCCCGCCTTGGCATGCGGCACAGCCTCTTTTGCGACAGGCTTACTCGCCACCTTGGCGGTGCCCGTCGGATGCGACGATTCCGCGACAGCGTCCGCCCTCGCCCAGGCATGCATCGGAACCAGAGAACCGGCCATCGACATCAACAACAAACCGGCACAACACAAGGCTTTCATAGGCAACAACGGACACTCGTAAAAAGGATAATGCTCTGCGTTCCCTGAAAACTGACAAACCCATCCCTAGAAGAAACTACTGCTACCCGACTCCTGGCAAAGCTGAGTGGCCAGCATCCCCAGGGTCATCAGCGCCCGCTCCGACTCACGATTCCAGGGAATCCCGCAGTTCAAACGAATGCAATGGTTGAACTGCTCGGTATTACTGAAAATCAGCCCTGGCGCAATACTGATGCCCTGCTGAAGCGCCCGCACATGCAGCTCCTGGGTATTGACCCGCCCCGGCAGGCTAACCCAGAGGATGAAGCCACCGGTAGGCCGCGTCATCTGGGTACCTTCGGGAAAGTACTGCTGCACGGCCAACTGATAGGCACTGAGGTTCTTGCGATACTCATGACGGATAAAACGCAAGTGCCGATCATACCCGCCATTTTCCAGATACGCAGCAACACCCATCTGCGTCACGCTGCAAGCTGAATGGGTAGTGAAGGTTTGCAGGCGCTGGATTTCGTCCTGGTACTTGCCAGCAATCATCCAGCCAATCCGCACACCGGGCGACAGCGTCTTGGAAAAGCTCGAACAGTAGATAACCCGCCCCAGTCGATCAAACGCCTTGAGTGCCTTGGTACGCCCCTGCTCGAACATCAGTTCGCCATAAATGTCATCTTCGATGATCTGTATATCGAAGTCCGAGGATAGCCGCAGCAATTGTTTCTGACGGTCCTCAGGAATAGTCCCACCCAATGGATTGCTCAAACGCGCAGTCAGCACCAGCGCCTTGATCGACCACTGGTTGGCGGCCAACTGCAGCGCCTCCAGACTGATACCGGTAGATGGGTCACTGGGAATCTCGATGACCTTCAGCCCCAACAGATCAGCCAACTGCAGCAACCCATAGTAAGTAGGCGACTCGGCAGCGATCAGATCACCGGGACGGGTCAACACCCGCAGACTCATCTGCAAGGCATCGACACAGCCATGCGTGACAACGACTTCGGAGGGGTCGACCACCACACCCGCATCGCGCATGCGAATGGCGATCTGCCTGCGCAGTGGCTCAAACCCCGGGCTGAACATGTAGCTAAAGGCCCGCGGGCTATGGAAGCGGGTAACCTTGGCCAACTGCTGGTGCAATGCCCTCACCGGCAGGTAGTCGACATGGGGCACTGCCGCACCAAGCGGAAATACCCCATCACGGCGTGCCTCTACCAGAACCTGCTGAATAATGCTGCTACGGGTAACCAAACCCGGCCGCTCGACCCTGGCGATATCCGGTGTCGGCGCCGTCAGCGCCGGCGTCTGGTGAACGTAATAACCTGACTGCGGACGCGCCCGGATCAAACCCTGGTCTTCAAGATTGGCATACGCCTGAAGCACCGTCGCATGACTGACATTGAGCTGCGCGCTCATCTTGCGCACCGACGGCACCCGCTCACCCGGCTGATAGACACCCCGACGGATATCCTCCGCCAGTTGCTGGGCAATACGCTGGTAGAGCAACAGGTTGGTCATGGTGAACTCTCGGCACGCGGACGATCTCGTTATTTTTAGGCGAACTCTCTGGCAAGAGAATACCGTAACAGTTGCGAAGTGTACTGGCACAGATTACAGAATAGTCAACAATACAGTTGCGTGACAGCACCCGTAACGTGCGCCCTAACCCATCAACCGCGGCCAAAAAAAAACCCGATGACTTAATCGCCACCGGGCTTTGTGCATAGCGCTCAGCTTCAGCGCTCAGCGCCGAGACGCCCCTGCTCATCGGAAAACACGATCTCGACCCGTCGATTCTGCGCCCTGCCGCGCTCCGAGGCGTTAGCCTCAACCGGGTACTGGTCGCCATAACCCTCGACCTGAATGCGCTTTTCGTCCACACCCAGATCAATCAGCATGTCGGCAACCGACTGAGCGCGATCTCGCGACAGCTTCAGGTTGTCCTCAGGGGTGCCCGTGCTGTCGGTATAACCCTCGATACGTACCGTACGCTTGGGGTTGAGCTGAAGGAACTGCACCAGTTTGAGCACCGTACGATTGGCGGAGTTCTTCAGGTCGGCGCGCCCGGTATCGAACAGCACATCCCCCAGCGTCATTACCAAGCCACGATCGCTCTGCATGGTCGCCAGGCTGACAATCTGCGCCTCCAGCCATTTACCTTGCTGCTGAACACTGGCCAATTTGGCCTCGCGCAAGGCCAGTTGCAAACGCTGGCGCTCCAGTTCCAGCTTGGCCTGACGCTCCTGATTGAGCACCAGGTTCGTGTGCTCACGCGCGATTTCACTGTAACGCTGGCTCAGGTAAGCGTAATGGCGCACGTCCGCGCCGCTCCCCCAATAACTCGACAGACGCTCTGCGCGCCCCAGCGACTCACCGGCACGAATCACATCACGCGGCGCACTGCGCAGCACGCTGGAGTCATTCTTGACCTGTTGAAAGCTGGCTGCAGCCTGCTCAAGCGACGCTTCACTGCGCTGACTGGCGCACCCCTGCAGGCCAACGGCTCCCAACACCAGCAGCGCCACCAAAGGCTTGATCGAACTCACTGCTGCTCCCCCAACTGTTTACGTAGACGATCAACACGCGACTGCAGCACCTTGAGCTGTTCTTCACTCTTGGCAGTCAACACGCGTGCTTCAGCCAAACGCGCATCAAGCTCGGCCTGCTCTGCACGAACACGAGCGTCACGAAAGGACTCGTTGGACATATTGACCCGCGCCCGTGCCAGCTTGGCTTCGGCAAGCTTGAGTTCTGCCACCTCGTCAGTGGCGCCAATGGCCTTGGCCTGCTCCAGCGCCTGCTCGGACAAACGAAGTTGCTCATGGGGTGCCGGGTCGGCGGCGCAACCGGCCAGGGCCATGATGGCCAAGGCCGCGAATAGCGGTCGAGTTCTCACACAATCTTCCTACGGTTTGGGGGCATCGAGCGGTTGCTGCAATTGCGCTTTCCAGCGCTCGACATTGCGTTGCAGTACAGCCTGGGTTACACCAGAAACCGACAATTCTGTCAGTTTTTTTGCCAGCTGTCCGCGCAACCAGGCATCGTTACACGCTGAGTTATGCGATACAGCCAAATAGAGCCCGGGGCGGTCGACCGGCACATCACGCGCCGTCAGGTCCTTGCCCATGCCCAATGTCTGCGCCATGGCCATGCCGGCATAACGCCCTGCAAGCACGTAGTCCACCTGACCCAGCAAGAGTTTTTGAAACGCATGCGTCAGATTTTCCACAACCTCCAGCTTCAAGTGTGTCTTGGTAAACGCCTCAAAGGTTGGGGTCAGGCGCGCCTTCTGCGAAATCGCTCCAGGGTGCAGCGCCAAATCTGCCAGGCTTTCATAAGCCAACGACGCATCATGGCGCGTCCAGACCAGGTATTCGTTTTGCAGCAACGGAGGATGGATAAAGTCCATCGAGGTGAGCTCGGCGACCGTCAGCGGCGCATCCACGAGGATATCCATCCGGCCGCTACGCACTTCCTCAAGCGCCTGACTGCGCTTGCCGGCACTCAAAATCTCGATCTTCAGGCCCAGCTCATCCGCCACCTGCTTGAGCAGATCGGCACTGGCACCGATCAGGTGCCGTGGATCTTGTGGGTCTTGCCACAGGTACGGAGGTGCATCCGGACTACCGGTGGCAACCAGGCGTTCACACTTGCCGACTGCGAGTGCCCATGTCGGCATCAACGCAACACTCAGCACAGTGACTGCACTCATCCGGCCAAACCACCCCATGCCACCCTCTCCTTGACTGCACCTGCCGAAAAATGAAAAGCCCGGTTATCGCGGGCTGGGCAGGATAACCTGTCCAGCCCGCAACAACCGGGCTCTTTATAAGTGAAGCCGCTGGATTAAACCAGCTTCTCCAGCTCTGGGATGGCTTCGAACAAATCCGCCACCAGGCCATAGTCGGCCACTTGGAAGATCGGCGCTTCCTCATCCTTGTTGATCGCAACGATCACCTTGGAATCTTTCATACCCGCCAGGTGCTGGATGGCACCGGAGATACCAACAGCGATATACAGCTGCGGCGCAACGATCTTGCCGGTCTGGCCGACCTGCATGTCGTTGGGTACGAAACCGGCGTCGACGGCGGCACGGGAAGCACCGACCGCAGCGCCCAGCTTGTCGGCCAGCGCATACAGGTGCTTGAAGTTATCGCCGTTCTGCATGCCACGGCCGCCGGAAACGACGATCTTGGCAGCGGTCAGCTCAGGACGATCGGACTTGGCCAGCTCTTCACCGACAAACGCCGACTTGCCGGCGTCGTGGGCAGCGGCAACCGCTTCGACAGCCGCCGAACCACCTTCTGCAGCAACGGCGTCAAAGCCGGTAGCACGCACGGTGATGACCTTGACCGCAGCGCTCGACTGCACGGTGGCAATGGCGTTGCCCGCGTAGATCGGACGCTTGAAGGTGTCGGCCGACTCAACCGAGATGATCTCGGAGATCTGGTCAACGTCCAGCAGTGCGGCAACCCGCGGCAGGATGTTCTTGCCGTTGGAGGTCGCAGGTGCCAGCACGTGGCTGTAGGCCTTGCCGATCTCGGCAACCAGCGGCGCAACGTTTTCTGGCAACTGGTGCGCGTAGGCAGCGTTGTCGGCGACCAGCACCTTGCTGACGCCAGCGATGTTCGCAGCGGCCTGCGCTACGGCGCCAACGCCCTGGCCAGCAACCAGTACGTGAATATCACCACCGATTTTCGCAGCAGCGGCAACAGTGTTCAGGGTAGCCGGGGCAACGGCACCGTTTTCGTGTTCAGCGATAACCAGGATAGTCATTTAGATTACCTTCGCCTCGTTCTTCAGTTTCTCGACCAGTTCAGCAACCGACTTGACCTTGATACCCGCGCTGCGTGCAGCAGGCGCTTCGACTTTCAGGGTCTTGGTGGTGGAAGCGGTGGAAACGCCCAGGGCGTCCGGGGTAACGGTTTCCAGCGGCTTCTTCTTGGCCTTCATGATATTGGGCAAGGAAGCGTAGCGTGGCTCGTTCAGGCGCAGGTCGGTGGTAACGATGGCTGGCAGGTTCAGCGCAACGGTCTGCAGGCCGCCGTCGACTTCACGGGTGACGTTGACCTTGTCACCGGCAACTTCAACCTTGGAAGCGAAGGTGCCCTGAGCGAAACCGCTCAACGCTGCCAGCATCTGGCCGGTCTGGTTGTTGTCACTGTCGATGGCCTGTTTGCCAAGGATCACCAGCTGTGGCTGCTCCTTGTCGACAACCGCCTTGAGCAGTTTGGCCACGGCCAGGGAATTGAGCTCTTCAGCGGACTCGACCAGGATGGCACGGTCGGCGCCCAGCGCCAGCGCCGTACGCAGTTGTTCCTGAGCAGTGCTCGGACCGATGGTAACGACGACGATCTCGGTCGCCACGCCTTTTTCCTTCAGGCGTACGGCCTCTTCCACAGCGATCTCGCAGAAGGGGTTCATGGACATCTTGACGTTAGCAAGGTCGACGCCGGAGTTGTCCGCCTTGACGCGAACCTTGACGTTATAGTCGACCACTCGTTTGACAGCTACAAGAACCTTCATGGATTCCTCGTTACTCTCCGGTGAAAAGAATGTCGCCTGGGGCGGGCCCGGCGATTGCGCGTGGGTACAAGGGCACCTCTAAAAACAATTTCGGGCAGGCCAAGCGGAACTGACTGATCAGTCCTTTTTTGACCTTTTATTAGCAAAACCCGTGGGTCATTCTGTGTCGTGGCGTGTAAACTCCACTACAAAGCGGGTTTTGGCTTAACTGCCCTGCTTTTTGCCAGGTTTTAGGGGTGCTCCTGCATCCTACGATCAGCCTACGGCGAGCGTAAAACCGCTCGTATCTTGACCGTAACACCCAATCCGGTCAATACGGCAAACCGGCCAGCTTCAAGCCGCGCCTCTTTGATTTTACTGGCCTGCGGCAAATTCAAACAAACGTTTGTATTGGACCGCGCAAGTGGTGTAGATATAATGCGCGGCCAAGAGAAAGCGGTGTAGTCCGTCATCGCCCGAGCTACAGCGAAGGCATCGCCCCTTACGCCTGATCGGTGACCGCCTGGCACCCGCCAATAAAGAAAAAACGATGAGCCTTGAGTAGGAGAGAACCTGTGGAACGCGAATACATGGAATTCGACGTGGTCATCGTCGGCGCTGGCCCGGCAGGCCTGTCCGCCGCCTGCCGACTAAAGCAGAAGGCCGCCGAAGCCGGTAGCGAAATCAGCGTCTGCGTGGTCGAGAAAGGCTCCGAGGTCGGCGCACACATCCTCTCCGGCGCCGTATTCGAACCGCGCGCACTGAACGAGCTGTTCCCAGACTGGAAAGAACTGGGCGCCCCACTGAATACGCCGGTCAAGCGCGACGACATCTACGTGCTGAAGAACGCCGACAGCGCGGTCAAGGTACCTGACCTGTTTGTGCCGAAAACCATGCACAACGAAGGCAACTACATCATCTCGCTGGGCAACCTGTGCCGCTGGCTGGCGCAGCAGGCCGAGAACCTGGGCGTGGAAATCTACCCGGGCTTTGCCGCCCAGGAAGCGCTGTTCGACGAAAATGGCGTGGTTCGCGGCATCATCACCGGCGACCTGGGCGTCGACCGCGAAGGCAACCCGAAAGAAGGCCTGTACACCCCAGGCATGGAGCTGCGCGGCAAATACACCCTGTTCGCCGAAGGCTGCCGTGGCCATATCGGCAAACAACTGATCAAGCGTTTCAACCTGGACAGCGAAGCCGACGTGCAGCACTACGGCATCGGCCTGAAGGAAATCTGGGAAATCGACCCGGCCAAGCACCAACAAGGCCTGGTGGTTCACACCGCTGGCTGGCCGCTGGACATCATGGCGACCGAAAACACCGGCGGCTCCTTCCTCTATCACCTGGAAAACAATCAGGTGGTGGTCGGCCTGATCGTCGACCTGTCCTATGGCAACGCCTACCTGTCGCCGTTCGACGAGTTCCAGCGCCTGAAACATCACCCGGTACTCAAGCAGTACCTCGAAGGCGGCAAGCGCATCAGCTACGGCGCCCGCGCCCTGGCCAAGGGCGGCCTGAACTCGCTGCCGAAAATGGTTTTCAAGGGTGGCGCACTGATCGGCTGCGACCTGGGCACCATGAACGTTGCCAAGATCAAGGGCAGCCACACCGCGATGAAGTCCGGCATGCTCGCCGCCGACGCCGTGGCCGAAGCACTGCTGGCTGGCAAGGAAGGCGGGGATGAGCTGACCTCCTACGTCGATGCGTTCAAGGCCAGCTGGCTCTATGAAGAACTGTTCGCCAGCCGCAACTTCGGCCCGGCCATGCACAAGTTCGGCCCGCTGCTGGGCGCCGCCTTCAACTATGTCGACCAGAACTGGTTCGGCGGCAAGCTGCCGTTCACCCTGCACGACACCAAGCCGGACTACGCCTGCCTCAAGCTGGCCGCCGACTCGACCAGGATCGACTACCCGAAACCAGACGGCAAACTCAGCTTCGACAAACTGAGTTCGGTGTTCCTCTCCAGCACCAACCATGAAGAAGAGCAACCGTGCCACCTGAAACTGGCGGACGCGAACATCCCGATCAAGACCAACCTGCCGCTGTACGATGAGCCCGCTCAACGCTACTGCCCTGCCGGCGTTTACGAGGTGGTCACCCAGGAAGACGGCAACAAGCGCTTCCAGATCAACGCCCAGAACTGCGTACACTGCAAGACCTGTGACATCAAGGACCCTTCGCAGAACATTACCTGGGTCGCACCGGAAGGTGCTGGCGGGCCGACTTACCCGAACATGTAAGCCGCGCGCCTAAAAAGCCCCCTCACCGTTCAGGTCGAGGGGGCTTTTTGTTGCTCATTGCCCGCTTAACACTGCAACGCCTCGTCGGCAAACACCCCATCGTTTCTGGCGCCAAAATACACCGCCGCGGCGGCACCGACCGTTCCCATGACCAAAGCAAAACCGACACAGACCCAAGGGCTCCAAGGCATCAAGGCGATCAACATCAGCGGCGTGACACTGGCCCACAGGGCATAGGCGATGTTGTAGGTGAAGGAAATGCCCGACACACGAATCTGAGCCGGGAACAAGCTGACCATCACCGAAGGCACGACGCCGACCACGCCACAGCTCAAGCCCGCCAAGGCGTAGGCTAACCCAGGCCAGCCCCAGCCACCGATCAGGCTGGCATACAAGCTGGCGATACCTAGCGGCAGTAACAGGCTGTAGATCGTCAAGGCGCGCCAGGCACCGATCCGATCAACCAAAAGGCCAGCCAGTACACAGCCAATATTCAGAAAGACAATCCCGATGCTGCTCAGGGCAAACGTATGGCCGGCCGTCATGCCAAACCGTTGCTGCATCACCGTTGGGGTGATGACCACCAGCACCACCACCGCCGAGGTCAGCACGCAGGTGAGCAGCACCGCCGGAACCAGCGCCTGGCGATGCTCACGCAATACCGTACGCAAGGGGAACGCCACTGGCTGTTCACGGCGCTCGCGCAGGGCCAGGAACACCGGCGTTTCACTCAGCCAACGACGCAGCCAAACGCCAATCACCCCAAACACACCACCAAGCAGGAACGGCAGTCGCCAGGCGTAATCGAGTATTTCCTGAGGGCTGAACAGCTGCGCCAGCGCCGTTGCGGTCAGAGCGCCCAGCAGGTAGCCAAAGGTCAACCCCGCCTGCAAAAAGCCGAGGGCATAGCCACGACGCCCAGGGGGCGCATGCTCAGCGACGAACACCCAGGCACTGGGCACCTCACCGCCGACCGCAGCCCCCTGGAAAATGCGCAAGGCCAACAGTAGCAGGGGCGCGAAGTAGCCAATCTCGGCATAGGTAGGCATCACACCGATGAGCAGGCAGGGCAGCGCCATCATCAAGATGCTCAGGCTGAACACCTTCTTGCGCCCCAGGTGGTCGGCAAAGTGCGCCATCAGAATGCCGCCCAATGGACGAGCCAGATAACCAGTGACAAAGATGCCGAAACTTTGCAGCAGGCGTAGCCACTCTGGCATCTGCGGCGGGAAAAACAGCTGGCTCAGGGTCAGGGTGAAGAACACGAAAATGATGAAATCGTAGATCTCCAGCGCGCCGCCAAGGGCGGCCAGGCTGAGGGTCTTGTGGTCGCTACGCGACAGCCGCAGCGGGCTCACAGGGTGGGAGGCAGTCATGGCAGGTCCGTGGTCGAGAAACAGTCGACGCGCATCCTGGCGCGCCTGGCAGGCGCAAGAGGATAGCAAAAACAGTTTCAGGATTGCCGGGAAAAGACCGTCGGTCCCAGGCTGGAGCCACGCCCGGTATGCTTGGGCACGCTGGCACTGCCTCCAGGGCCCGGCAGACGTGCGATCACCATCGGGGCGTCGATGATCGCCATGAACGCCTCCAGCGACTCGTTGTCTGGCACCCTCGGCAGCCTCACGCTCACCGCCTGGCGCTTCCCGGCGGGCACAGCGGGAATTTTCAAATGCTGCGATTCATAGAGCAAGGCGTGCTGGATCTGCGCATGAACACGGCAAAAGCGCTCCAGATCAACCCCCGCATGGCTTGCCAGGTCTATATTGCCGATCAACAGGTTGAAGGGCTGCAACGCATTCTGCACCAGGTGCTGCAACTCTTCGAAGGTGCGCACAGGCGCGATCCGGTAATAGCCCATGCCATTGAGCATCTTCTCCAATTGCAGAAGTTGCGTGGGGTGTTCATCGGCAATCAGGATTCGCAGTGCTTTGTTTGGCATCATCAACGACCAAGGCTGAGGACTGAGTGACAACTCCTTGACCATTACAGCGCCGGTGTTCAATGGCTGGCTATGGCGAGCACATCGCCAAATGATGGGTCTGTATTGATAGAAGTCGGGAAACCCGAGGAAATCAAGTCGACACCGCCCGATACCCAGTCGAGGCATCCTCCACCCCGTTGGACAAGCGACAACCGATACTGCGTTAGACGATTACGGCCTGAAGACTGCCTGGACATGAAAGCAGCGAAGATCGGGCGCTACTCCTGAGACGCGGCAAATAGCCACTCATCGGCAACGGACGCCGACGCCTCGACATAGCGTGATCGAGCCTTGGATTTGCGACTGCTGATCCTCGACATGCACGCACACTCCGGGCACCAGTGCCTGGCCCTGATGGTTGCCAGCGGGGCATGCCAGCTATGCCCGCGATCACACAGCCAATGAAGCTTGGTACTGTTGTTGACGTACGTCGTGGACAGGCATTGCCCGCCACGCGCCTGCGCCTCCCGCTGAGCGTCACGAATGCTCAAGCGCTTGGCGTCATGGACGCACACCGTGCACCAGGTTCCGCGAAGAAGCCGCTTACCCGTCGCACGCCACTCGTGCCCCTTTGCGCAACGCATGAGGTAGCGGGCAGCGGACCCCTCATAGCGATCGGCCAGGCAAACGCCGCCCCGCTCTGCCGCCTTGCGCTGCAACCGCGCCAGGCCATCCCGTAGACGATACTCGACCACCTTGCGCAGCCGGGCACATTCCGGACACCAGGTGCGCCTCAACACTTCATTACCCACCGACGCCCACACATGCCCCTGGGCGCAGCGGAACGCGTAGGCCTGATGCCCACCCGCGTAGACCTCGGCCAGGCAGACTCCACCGTGCGAAGCAGCTACCTGCTGCAACCTGAGCAGACCATCCTTGCGGCGCATGCGCTGGCTGTGTTTCTCGTGCCCGCAGGTCGGGCAATTGGCACTGCGCAGCACGTGAGATCCCTTGCGGCGCCATTCATGCCCCTGCGGGCAACGAAAGCGGTGCATTGCATCAATGCCCAGCCACGCCGACTCCAGGCAGGTCACACCCGCGCATTCGGCCCGGGCAAACAACCGCCGATCACGATCTTGTGCCACACACACCCGGCACCCTCCTGACCGCGGGCTCGAAATGACCAGAAGCGCCCTGCTGAACACGTGGTTGCGACTGCACCGGAACCGATACGCGGCCTCCTGGCCTCGCCACTCGCGATCCAGACACACAAGCCCCAACCGCACCATCGCCGCACGAAGGCGTGGCAAACGCTGAAGCAATGGGTTTTCATCCCACTCGGCTGCGCTGTGCTTGACCCCATCATCCAAAGCAATCCCTCCGGCAAAAAACACTTGATCCCTCACCTGGCTTTTCTGGCCGTGCTTCACTCACGCCCGTATTTTTTGCGCCCCGACTACCGCTAAAGGTCAACACCTGAAAGCCGTGCCCAAGCGATTGAAGGCCTGACCGCATCGCACGTGATGGGTGGCTGCAAACAGTCCCTGTCCTTTTTTGCAGTAGCAGTAAACGGCATGCTCGCGCCTGCCGGAGCGCCTCGAATACGAAGGCTTCGAACGCTAGCAGATGGCCTTCTGGAGGGATGTAGGACGCTTCCGAAAGTTGTTACAAGGCCGCTGCCGCCAGCTCAGCCTCACGCTCAGCGATGGCTGCTTCCAGCTCAGGTGAGCGCTTGGCCCACTGTTCGGGAGGCAGGGGGTTTGACCATTCGCTGATTTCGGGGTACGGCAGGTCGGGGGGTGGTGAGAGCTTCCAGGTTTGCAGCATGAAGGCCAACGGCGCGCCGAACACGAACAGGGCAAACACCAGCCATAGTGCCTTGTGCATGCGCCCAGTGAGGGCGTACTCGCGAATGCCGTCCATGTAATTGCAACATTCGCCCCAGAAGACGTTTCGCCCTTTAAGCCTTGCGCGGGCACCTGCAAAGTCGTTGGCTTCAGGTAGCGCCTGCGGCCCGACCTCCATGTAACTGCGCATGCACTCCCACAAGGCCATCGCCGTGGTACCGCCGCCACAGTTGAAACCCAAGCTGAAATGCTGGTTGCCTTCCTGTGCATTTGGATCGGGGTTGTCAAAGCCGATGATCAACAACCCCATTTCCATTCGCCCCCCTTGGCTGACGGTCGAATGCTGGACGGCTGCTGCGGTCACCGACTCCCACGGCACAATCCAGTACTCACCGTCTTCGCGAGGGACGCAGACCTCGCGACGCTGGTGATTGAAGCGCAACGGCAAGGGGACTGGGCGGAACAGGCCGTGGATCATGATCAGTGAGGGAATGCCCGTAATAATGCCTCCACCAATCAGCATGATTAAACTGAAGTCTGGCGCAATATTTCTAAACCCAAGCGTCAAACCTAGATACAGCATTATCATGGGCCACAACACCATTACCCCTGAGCCAATGCTGTAGCTCCCAATATCGAGATACACCTCATTCTTGCGCCAGATGGTGTTGAGCACATCCGCCGGCTGTTCACCGGTCGGAATCGGCAGGGGGGCCAGGTAGTCACGTTGCGAGAACAGGCGTTTTTGGGTTGTACCGGCTGCCGGTCTACTCATCATTTCCCCGGTACGAGGCAGGCGCCGACTTCGCCGCCAGCTCCGCCTCACGCTCAGCGATGGCTGATTCCAGTTCAGGTGAGCGCTTGGCCCACTGTTCGGGCGGCAAGGGTTTTGACCATTCGCTGATTTCGGGGTACGGCAGGTCGGGTGGGGGTGAGAGCTTCCAGCGTTCCAACACATCAATCAGCAGTGTGTTGAAAATAAACAGGCCGAAAAAACCTTCCCACAG
>NZ_PJQQ01000048.1:0-30503 GCF_002858665.1 Pseudomonas sp. FFUP_PS_473 | reverse complement strand
CCTGAACCGCCGTGTACGGAACCGTACGCACGGTGGTGTGAGAGGACGGCGGGTGTGAACTCGCCTCCTACTCGATTGTCCGGGAAAAAGATTTGAAAGCCGTGCGGTGTGGGTAGTGCTATTTCAGTTCTGCCGCCGTCACTGTGTGCTTGAAGTGATGTCGCCACAGGTTTATTCCCAGTTCCCCTGAGCGATCCAGGGATGAGCCTCGGGTCAGGTCGGTAATCAATGTCGGTTGCAGCCCTGCATCGAATAGCACAAAGCCTGCCGCCAGCACGCAGGTGTCCGTCTGGATGCCGCATACCAGGACACGGTCCGGTTTCAATTGCTTGAGGTGGTTGAGGGTCTCGCTGGAGAGGCAGTAACCGTATTTGGCGAACACCCGGTCAGCCGCGATCAGGCAGCGCTCGTTTTTAGCAGGATGCCAGCCAAGTTGGCGTTGGAACGGGGTGTGGTGCTCGTCGTGACGCTCTACTGTGGCGACTGACGGCATGCGCCCGAGGAGTGTGTTGATGCCTTCGACCAGCCACTGGGGTGGGTTGAAGGAAGGTTGTACGTCAATGATCAACAGTACCTGGTGCATAGCCGTCCTCTCGAGGGGAATGCTGGTCGATTGTAACTGCCGTTGCCTTGCAGGTGCTAAAATCCGCCGCTGGCATTCAGGAGATAGGCGCGTGCGCAAAGTGGCGGTGGTAATGGCGATGCTGGCGTTGGCTGGCTGTGAGAATGATGTAGAGCGCGCTCACAACAAGGTCGCCGAGCATTTGCAAAACCCGAAAACGGCCAAGTTCGCCAATGTTCGTATTAATGAGCAAGGCGATATTTGCGGTCAGGTTCGCGGCAAGGATGCGGCGGGCGTGGTGGAAGCCTATCGCAGCTACGTGGCGATCAAGCAGGGTGCCGAGTACGAAGTGATCATCGATCAGGACGGTAACAACCTGCGCCTGCGCGAGATCTGCGGCGGCGCCGACCTGCAGCGCAAGGCTGAAGCGCTGGCCGACCAGTCGGCTGCTCAGGGCTGGGATGTCGAAATCATTCAGGGGGCGAACATGGGTGCGCTGACGGATATGACCGCGCGGCTGATCGAGCGTGGCATCCCGTCGTCGGTGGTTTACCGCGAGGGTAAGCCGGTGGTGCTGCTGGGCCCCTACGCCGACAAGGCGGCAGCGCTGGCGCAGAAAGCCGATGTCATGGCGCGCCTGGGTATCGACTCGGTGGTGATCCAGCACGACGCACCGCGATAGTCGCGCCGCGCCGGTTGCGGGTGAATGCCGGGCAGCGCCTGCTGGCAAGCGCTGCCCGGCGCGTCAACCGCAGGCCTTCATGTTGACCGGCCCGACAAACTCGTTGCCGTGGCCCATGACGCACGCCACCCGCTGGTTGCGCTGAAGCTCCCAGGCTTGAGGTGGGTAGGTCTTGTTCCAGGCTTCGTACAACTGGCGATCCTGTTTTGACAGGCGCAGGTTGTATTGCTTGCTCATATAGAAGTAGGTGCGTGCGATCATTCCGCGGATGGATGGGCGCGGCATCACCTTCTTTGCCTTGAAGTCGATCTGGGTCAGGCAGGAGCCGTATTGTCCGTGTTGCTCGGGCAGCCAGCCAAAGCTGAAGTTGCTGCGGTCACCGTTGACCTCGCCGATGCTCGGTACCAGGTTGTGCAGATCGGCTTCTGCGCGCTGATAGACCTGATCATTGCGCGAGCAGTTCTTGCGCCCGCCGTCCTGCCAGCACTGGCGCTGATGGCCGATCTGCCAGGCCGGCACAATATGTTCCCATTCTATTCGCGCGGCGCGGTTGGCGTTCTTGCGTGGCACATAGCCGCAGGCTTCGAGGTCGACACGGTTGCCGTTGTACTTGCAGCCACAATAGAACTCGGTCGATTGCGGGGCGTACAGTTTCCAGGCGACTTTCTTGGCTTCGCTGAAGGTGCGCGGGGCGTCGGCGTGGGCGGCGAAACTGAGCAGCAGGCAGGATACTGCAAAAATCTTGAATCTCATGCGTGCTCAGTCTTCCTTCGGTACAACCCAGAAAATCTGAACGCCGCCATCATCGCGATGCGCGAGGGTGACGTTATCGTTCTCGGCAATTTCTTCGAGCAGGGTTTCCCAGTCGTCGGGAGATTCATGTTCCAGGCGAAAGATCAGTGCTGACCGTGCTTTCTGTGCAGTCGGCGAATTGATGATTTTCTGGATGCGCAGGCCGAGTTGCTCGTAACTGCCGGCGGGGGTCGATGCAGAGGAAGTGGTTGCCACGGAGCGTTCCTTGTTTTGCTGTATGTGCATACAGTATTTTACTGTAGGCCATTTCGCAACACCTTGTGGGTGTAGGAGCGCTTCAGACAGTGCATGCAGCGATTTGCTGCATGCCTTTGAAACTATTTTTACGCGGTGATGCCCGCCGTAGAGCGGCGGGCGGCCGGCAGGCGGGGATCAGTACTCCCAGAAGATCCGCTGCAGCTCTTTGCTGTCCTGGGTCTTGGTCAAGGCAACCATTGCCAGAATGCGGGCTTTTTGTGGGTTCAGGTCATGAGCGACAACCCAGTCGTTCTTATCGTCCGGTTGCTCGGCGTTACGCAGCACGAACCCGCCGGCATTGACGTGGGACGAACGAATGATCTGTACGCCATTCTTGCGCAACTCCTGCAAGGCAGGGACTACGCGGGAGGATACAGAGCCGTTACCCGTGCCGGCGTGGATCAGTGCCTTGGCGCCGTTCTGTGCCAGTGCTTTGTAAGCAGTGTCCGTCACGTTGCCGTAGCCGTAGGCGATATCCACTTGGGGCAGGCTGCTGATCTGCTTGATGTCGAATTCCGAATCTTGAGTGTGGCGCTTGGCCGGAAGGCGGAACCAGTAGGATTTGCCTTCAACCACCATGCCCATCGGGCCCCAGGCGCTCTTGAAGGCCTCGGTCTTGATGTTGACCGACTTGCTCACGTCGCGGCCAGACTGAATTTCGTCGTTCATGGTGACCAGCACGCCTTTGCCGCGGGACTGCTTGTCGCTGGCCACTGCCACGGCATTATAGAGGTTGAGCATGCCGTCAGCGGACATGGCCGTGCCTGGGCGCATCGAGCCGACTACCACGATAGGCTTGTCGGTCTTCTCGACCAGGTTCAGGAAGTAGGCGGTTTCTTCGAGGGTGTCGGTGCCGTGGGTGATGACGATGCCATCGACATCCTTGCTGTCGGCCAGCTCGGCGACGCGTTTGCCCAGTTGCAGCAGGTTTTCATTGGTGATGCTTTCCGATGCGATCTGCATGACCTGCTCGCCACGGACGTTGGCCAGGTTGGCCAGCTCCGGTACGCCTGCGATCAGCTTGTCGACGCCCACTTTAGCGGCCTGATACGTCGCACTGTTGGCAGCGCCGGCGCCTGCACCGGCGATGGTCCCGCCTGTGGCCAGGATGACCACATTGGCCAGTTTCTGTTGATTCTCGACGTCCTTGGCATTGGCGCCTGCAGGCAGGAGCAGCAGCAGGGCCAAGGCACTCGGTACAAAGGAGTGGAACGCAGCTTTCATTTTTGTTCTCGCTTATTGATTGAAGTGCGGTGTTGCCAGGCAAAGAACAGCAGAAAGCGTACCAGTTCAGTTGTCTTGATTTAACGTATTGTTTTTATTGGAGATTATGGGTGCCTTAAGCGTATCTTCTGGTGTTTTAGGGATCGGCTTCCCGAATTTATCTGTATTTGGCTGTTCGGTTTTCCGATCTGTTTAAAGGATAATTCCCCTGCTTGGCCTCGCCGTCAGGTGATGGCGGGGGTATTTGACAAAGGTGGCGGGCATTTCCATAGTGAAGTAATGCAAACGTTTGCTACTTGATAACAATAATGTACTGGAGTGATTTCATGACGTTGCCCTTCACCGGACGCCTGCTCGGGGCTGTTGTGTTGAGCGCTCTCAGCGCTTTTGTTCCCGTTGCCCACGCGGTCGAACAGGCTGCTGTGAAGCCCAGGGTTGCCTTGGTCATGAAGTCCTTGGCCAACGAGTTCTTCCTGACGATGGAAGACGGTGCCAAGGCCTACCAGAAAAGCCACGCAGGTGAGTTCGACCTGGTGTCCAACGGTATCAAGGATGAGTCCGATACCAGTAACCAGATCCGTATTGTCGAGCAAATGATCGTTTCCCAGGTTGATGCGCTGGTGATTGCACCTGCCGATTCCAAGGCGCTGGTGCCGGTGATCAAAAAGGCCATTGATGCCGGTATCACGGTGGTCAATATCGACAACCGCCTTGACCCGGGCGTGCTCAAAAGCAAGCACCTGAGCGTGCCATTCGTAGGGCCAGACAACCGCAAGGGCGCTCGTCTGGTGGGTGACTACCTCGCTGCAAGGCTTACGGCCGGTGATCAGGTTGGCATCATCGAGGGCATATCGACGACCACCAATGCGCAGCAGCGTACGGCGGGCTTCAAGGACGCGATGGACGCGGCGCAGATGAAGATTGTCTCGGTGCAATCGGGCAGTTGGGAGATTGACAAGGGGCGCGCCGTAGCGTCGGCCATGCTCAACGAATACCCCGATCTCAAGGCCTTGCTGGCCGGTAACGACAGCATGGCGCTGGGTGCGGTCTCTGCGGTGCGGGCGGCGGGCAGGACGGGTACGGTGCAGGTGGTGGGTTACGACAACATCTCGGCAATCAAACCGATGCTCAGCGATGGTCGTGTGTTGGCCAGTGCTGACCAGTTCGCTGCCAGGCAGGCTGTATTCGGTATTGAGGTGGCGCTGAAGATGCTCAAGGGGGAGGTGCCGCAGGTGGATGCTGACAATGTCATCCAGACGCCGGTTGAGTTGGTCACGGCGCCGTAGCCTTCATTTCCAGTGAGTACCCTGTATGCCTTCGACTGAGGACATCGTGCTGTCAGTCAGCGCTGTGGGCAAAGCCTATGCGCAGCCTGTACTAAGCAATATTGACCTGGCCCTGCGCCGCGGCGAGGTCTTGGCCCTGGCGGGGGAGAATGGTGCCGGTAAAAGCACCCTGTCCAGGATCATCGCAGGCCTGGAGCCTCCCACGGCCGGCCAGATGCAGTTCAACGGCAAGCCTTACCTGCCTGGCAGTCGCGCGGCAGCCGAGCGGTTGGGCGTGCGTATGGTCATGCAGGAACTGAACCTGTTGCCGACACTCTCGGTGGCTGAAAACCTGTTTCTCGGCAACCTGCCCAGTCGCGCCGGTTGGATCGACCGCAAGCGTTTGCGCGTACTGGCCCGGGCGGCTATGGCACAGGTCGGTCTTGAAGCGGTCGACCCGGATACGCGGGTGAGTGAGCTGGGCATCGGTCATCAGCAAATGGTTGAGATTGCTCGCAGCCTTATCGGTGACTGTCATGTACTGATTCTGGATGAGCCGACCGCCATGCTGACGGCGCGCGAAGTGACATTGTTGTTTGCTCAGATCGAGCGCTTGCAGCGCCGAGGAGTGGCGATTGTCTATATTTCCCATCGACTGGAAGAGCTCAGGCATCTTGCCCAGCGAGTCGCCGTGCTGCGTGACGGTCAGTTGGTGTGCGTTGAGCCGATGCAGCGTTACAGCAGCGAGCAATTAGTCAGCCTGATGGTGGGGCGCGCGTTGGCTGAGGCGATTGACCTTGGCGAGCGTCGTATGGGCGAGCCGATTCTCACGGTCGATGGGTTGGGGCGGGGAGAGATGGTGTCTGATGTGTCCTTCGAGGTGCGCAGTGGCGAACTTTTCGGGCTCTACGGATTGGTCGGTGCCGGGCGTACTGAGCTGCTGCGATTGATTTTCGGCGCCGACTCGGCCGACCGGGGGCGTGTCGCCTTAGGTCACCCGCCCAGGCCGGTACACCTTGCTTCACCGGCTGAGGCTGTGCGCGAGGGTATTGCGCTGATCAGCGAAGACCGCAAGGGCGAGGGGTTGCTGCTGTCTCAATCCATTACGGCGAACATTGCCTTGGGCAACCTGTCGGCGGTATCTCGAGCGGGTGTTGTCGACCGTGATGCGGAGCAGGCCTTGGCGCGACGGCAGATCGAAGCGATGCAAATACGTTGTACGGGTGCGGATCAGGTTGTGAGTGAGCTCTCTGGCGGGAATCAGCAGAAGGTTGTGATGGCGCGTTGGCTGGCGCGCGACTGCTCGGTGTTGCTGTTTGACGAGCCGACCCGTGGCATTGATGTGGGGGCCAAGTTCGATATTTATGGTTTGCTCGCCGAGCTCGCTCGTCAGGGGCGGGCGTTGGTCGTGGTTTCCAGCGATCTGCGCGAGTTGATGTTGATCTGTGACCGTATCGGTGTGCTCTCCAGAGGGCGCTTGGTCGACACCTTTGAGCGTGACACATGGCGTCAGGATCAGCTGCTGGCGGCGGCCTTCGCCGGTTATCAGGGGAGCGCTGCATGAGTACCTCACCGGTTCAAGCCTCTGCTGCTGTTGCAGGCACGCGCGGCGGGCGTTATCAGGGTGTGGGTGCTTACCTGGGCCTGGCGGGTGCGCTGCTGATATTGATCGTGCTTTTTTCGCTGTTGAGCAGCCACTTTCTTTCCTACGCTACCTTCAGCATCCTGGCTAATCAAATTCCCGACCTGATGGTGCTGGCGGTCGGGATGACCTTTGTATTGATTGTCGGCGGCATCGATTTGTCGGTTGGTTCGGTGCTGGCGCTCGCGGGTTCCATCGTCAGTGTCGCCATCCTCGGCTGGGGCTGGAGTGCGCTGCCAGCGGCGTTGCTCGGCATGGCCTGTGCGGCACTGGTCGGGACCGTTACCGGCTCGATTGCTGTCGCTTGGCGAATTCCCTCCTTTATCGTTTCGCTGGGTGTATTGGAGGTTGCGCGTGGCGTGGCCTACCAGATGACCGATTCGCGCACGGCCTATATCGGTGATGCCTTTGCCTGGCTGTCCGAGCCCTTGGTATTCGGTATTTCGCCCGCCTTCGTGATTGCCTTGCTGGTGATCGTGGTTGCTCAGTGGGTGCTTGTGCGCACGGTGTTCGGTCGCTACCTGATCGGCATTGGCACAAATGAAGAGGCTGTGCGCCTGGCGGGCATCAATCCGCGCCCTTACAAGGTGCTGGTGTTCTCGTTGATGGGGCTGCTTGCCGGGTTGGCCGCACTGTTTCAGATTTCCCGGCTGGAAGCGGCCGACCCCAATGCGGGCTCTGGGCTGGAGCTGCAGGTAATCGCCGCTGTGGTGATCGGCGGTACCAGCCTCATGGGTGGGCGCGGCTCAGTCATCAGCACCTTTTTCGGCGTTCTGATCATTTCCGTGCTGGCTGCAGGGCTGGCACAGATTGGCGTCTCGGAGCCAAGCAAACGCATTATTACTGGCGCGGTGATTGTTATCGCTGTGATCCTCGACACCTATCGCAGCCGGCGTACACGCAGGCGGAACTAAAAATGGCAACGATTAAAGATGTAGCGGCCTTGGCGGGGATTTCCTACACCACGGTGTCCCATGTATTGAACAAGACCCGGCCGGTCAGTGAGCAGGTTCGACTGAAAGTCGAGGCCGCGATTGCTGAGCTCGACTATGTGCCCAGCGCAGTGGCGCGCTCGCTCAAGGCGCGCAGCACCGCCACGATTGGCTTGCTGGTGCCCAACAGTGTCAACCCTTACTTTGCCGAGCTGGCCCGGGGTATTGAGGATGCCTGTGAGCGCAACGGCTACTGCGTCATCCTGTGCAACTCCGATGACAACCCGAAGAAGCAGCGCAGTTACCTGCGGGTGTTGCTGGAAAAGCGAATCGACGGCTTGATTGTCGCGTCGGTAGGGGAGGATGGCGACCTGTTGGAAAGCTTGCAGACCGTGCGCGCGCCGATGGTGATTGTCGACCGTGCCCTTGATGGGGTAGAGGCCGATCTGGTGCGTATCGACCATGAGCAAGGGGCGTACATGGCTACGCGCCACCTGCTTGAATTGGGGCATCGAGACATTGCCTGTATCAATGGGCCTGCCAGTACCAGTGTTGCGCGGATGCGCCTGGCGGGTTTCACGCGTGCGCTGGCTGAAGCGGGCATTACAGTGGTTGAGGGCAGGGTGCTTGACAGTGACTTTTCCGGCCTTGGTGGGTATGGCGCTGCGGCAAAGCTGTTGGGGCAGAACCGGCCAAGCGCAATTTTTGCAGCCAATGACATGATCGGTATCGGTGTGTTGCGAGCGGCTGCCGAGCGCAATATCTGTGTGCCCAGTGAGCTGTCGGTTATCGGTTTCGATGATATCCAGCTGAGCCAGTACGTTTATCCCGCGTTGACCACGGTCGGCCAGTCGATCCGTGAGTTGGGCGAAATCGCGGTTGAGCGGTTGCTGCACCGTATTGCTGAGCCGGCCGGTAGCGCTGTTGAGCAGCGCATTGTGACGCCGAGTATCGTGCTGCGTGAGTCGACGGCACCGCGTCCGGACACGTTTACTGATTAGCGCAGAGGGCGCGGAGCCATGCAGGCGAGCATCGTGGTGGTTGGCAGCCTCAATATGGACCTGGTTGTGCGAGCTGAGCGCTTGCCCAAGGCGGGTGAAACCCTGGCGGGTGAGTCTTTCACCACTGTGCCCGGTTGCAAGGGCGCGAATCAGGCGGTGGCCGCTGCGCGGCTTGGTGCGCACGTTGCGATGATTGGTTGTGTGGGGGATGACGCCTACGGCGTGCAGCTGCGTCAGTCGCTGGCCGCTGAAGGTATTGATTGTCAGGCCGTCAGTATCAGTGCCGACACCTCCAGTGGTGTCGCGCTGATAGTGGTAGGCGCGGCAAGCCAGAACGCTATCGTGGTTGTTGCGGGTAGTAATGGGCAACTGCTGCCTGAGTCGGTACAGCGTTTCGATACGTTGCTACAGGCCGCCGAACTGATCATTTGTCAGCTGGAGGTGCCCGCCCTGACGGTACTGCATACATTGGAGCGTGGTCATGCATTGGGCAAGGTGGTGATTCTCAATCCTGCTCCGGTGGCAGGGCCACTGCCATCGAATTGGCTGGCGTTGGCCGATTACCTGATTCCCAACGAAAGCGAGGCGGCGGCGCTGACGGGGCTGCCGGTGACGTCCCGCGAGACTGCCGAGGGCGCTGCGCTGAAACTGCTGGCGCTGGGTGCGGGCAAGGTGATCATTACCCTGGGTGGCGAAGGTGCTGTGTTCGCCGATGTTCAGGGCGTTGAGCATTTTCCTGCGCCGAACGTGCAGCCTGTCGACACCACGGCGGCAGGAGATACCTTTGTGGGTGGTTTCGCTGCGGCCCTGCTGGCTGGGCGCGATGAGCGTGAGGCGATAGCCTTCGGTCAGCGCGCTGCTGCGTTATCGGTAACGCGAGCGGGTGCGCAGCCCTCCATTCCGAGTCTTGGTGAGCTGGAGTCGGTATGAGCGATGATGTCAGGTCCTGAGTGTGTCGCCATGCTCGGGCGCGTAACGTCCGAGTATCTGCTCGATGAAGGCGCGAGCGGCATCGCTGCCCAGTTCCTTGACGAGCAGGTCGATGGCAATAAGGGTTAACTCTTCGGGGGTGCCCGGGCTGTAGGCGCTTTGACCGTCGGGCCATTTGACCTTTATGTCGGCGTCTATGTAGTGGCTTGCCATGGAAGTCTCGAAACGCGTGTGCAGGTGATGAGGATTCGAATGCCGCACCCTGGCGTTCGAAGGGGAGGTTCGATTGCCCTCCGCCGGTGCTGGCAGTAAATCATGCGCCTGATTCGATCGCACTGCGACTTAGGAATAAGAACCGCTACGTGGCAAACTATTGGTGTTTTGATTCCCAGGTGATCCCGTGCAGATTGATCTGAACAACCCCGAGCAATTTACCCTTGAAGCCGTTCGCGAGCTGCTCGCGTCCGGGGATGGCCGTATTCACAATCAGTTGCGGGTGAATCGGGCAGGGCAGGCCTGGCTGTCGCCAGTGGTGGGTGGTCGTGAGCTCGAGGGGTTGGCCTTTCGTCTGGAAACCTGGGCTGCCGGTTCCGGCTGTGTAGGGGCGCAGGCTGCCGTTGATGAGCGTTGGGTGCGGCAGGTGTTCAAGGTGCTGCAGGACAACTGGCCGACGCCTTCATCCGACTACATCGACCTTTATTAAGCGTGCAAAATCCGGTCACGATTGCAAGTTTCCCGTCGAGGGTGGCTCAGGCAGACTGTGCATGCTTTGAAACAAAAAGTGATGAAAGCTGCCTGCTCGGGCAGATTCTGGTTTTAAAAGGAGAGTTCATGTTCCGCATTCGTGCATCTTTGGCCGGTATGTTGGCGGCTGTCGTTCTGGCAGGTTGCAGTGCCACCGGTTCTTCAACGAAGGCGCCTGAAGTGTCCGCGCCAGTGAACAGCGATGGTCGTTGCCAGGCCAGTGCCGCTGAATTCGCCGTCGGCAAGCAGGCGTCCGCTCAACTGCTGGAGCAGGCGCGCAAGGCCAGTGGTTCGCAGTTGGCACGTGTGCTCTCGCCGCACGACATCATGACCCTGGAGTACCGTTCCGAGCGGTTGAATCTCAATACCGATGAACGCGGCGTCGTTATCCGCGTCAACTGCGGCTGACACGTTCGAATTTCAGGCACAAAAAAACCCGTCACCAGGACGGGTTTTTTAATTCGTACTGATTACTCAGGGCGAACTTGTGCAGCCTGCATGCCCTTCTGGCCTTTCTCGGCAACGAAGGAAACGGTCTGGCCTTCTTTCAGGCTCTTGAAGCCGTCAGATTCGATGGCCTTGAAATGAACGAACAGGTCGTCGCCGCCACCTTGAGGAGTGATGAAGCCGAAGCCTTTCTCATCGTTGAACCACTTTACGGTGCCGGTTTGGCGATTGGACATGGGTGTATCTCCAGGAAACATGATTTTCAATAGTGCGGTGTTGCCGAGGCCAACAGGGTGCACGGGGGTATCATAGTCTAAATATGCGTCCGTGGCGGCTTTTACCTTTGCATAATGCTGATCTGAGGCAAGTTTATTGTCGGATTCTCTGTTTTGAGCCTATTTTTTGGGGGCGCAGGCGGCTCTGACCGCATCCTGGGCTCGCTTCACGAGGGCTGCATCCACACCGGTTCTGCTGTCCAGTTGCTCGATTTCCTGGGTGGTGAAGTTTTTCTCGATGGCGTTTGCACCGCAATCACAGTGTTTTTTGGCCGTGGTCATGGTCATGCCGGGTTGCGCGGCGGCGGCGGTAATGCACTGATCCAGGTAATCGCCTTTCTTGCCGGCAGGCCAGGCGCCCGCCTGGACGCTCAGGGGCAACAGCAACACGCCTGCGGTGGCCATGGCCAGTAGGGACTGAATTCGCATGCCGGACACTCCTATTCGATCGGGTCATTCAAGAGTAGGACGCTTCTTTAGACTCTGAGAGGAAAAATCCGCTCTGGTTCACCACTTCCGAAAAAACAGAATTATTTCTGCGTGTTGTGGCGTGTGAGCCGCGATCCGTAAAACGCTTTGTGTTAGCATCGGCGGCTTATAGATTTTTACCTCCAGTCACTCTGGTTCGTTCCCTGGCAGGCCGTTGGCTTCTGTCACTGTGAGACAGGCTTTCTTTTTGAAAGACAGGGGCGGATCGCGTACTGGCTCATCCCAACCCACGTGACCTTTGGTAGGGGTCACCACTAGGAGAGGAGGCGCCATGCCCATTATTACTCTTCCCGATGGCAGTCAACGCTCGTTCGACCAGGCGGTTACCGTCGCCCAGGTCGCAGCATCCATTGGTGCAGGTCTGGCCAAAGCCACCGTCGCCGGCAAGGTCGACGGCAAGCTGGTCGATGCGTGCGATCTGATCGAGAACGACGCCCGCCTGCAGATCATTACCCCCAAGGACGAAGAGGGGCTGGAGATCATCCGTCACTCGTGCGCTCACCTGGTCGGTCACGCCGTCAAGCAGCTGTACCCGACCGCCAAGATGGTGATCGGTCCGGTCATTGACGAAGGCTTCTATTACGATATCGCCTATGAACGTCCGTTCACCCCTGATGACATGGCTGCAATTGAGCAGCGCATGCAGCAGTTGATCGACACCGACTACGACGTCATCAAGAAGGTTACCCCGCGCGCCGAGGTCATCGAGGTGTTCAAGGCACGTGGTGAAGACTACAAGCTGCGCCTGGTCGAAGACATGCCGAACGAGCAGGCCATGGGCCTGTACTACCACGAAGAATACGTTGACATGTGTCGCGGCCCGCACGTGCCGAACACCCGTTTCCTCAAGTCGTTCAAGCTGACCAAGCTGTCCGGTGCCTACTGGCGCGGCGATGCCAAGAACGAGCAGCTGCAGCGTGTCTACGGCACTGCCTGGGCAGACAAGAAGCAGCTGGCTGCGTATATCCAGCGCATCGAAGAAGCTGAAAAGCGCGACCATCGCAAGCTTGGCAAACGCCTGGGCCTGTTCCATACCCAGGAAGAAGCCCCGGGCATGGTGTTCTGGCACCCGAATGGCTGGACCCTGTACCAGGTGCTTGAGCAGTACATGCGCAAGGTGCAGCGTGACAACGGCTACCTGGAGATCAAGACCCCGCAAGTGGTCGATCGTACCCTGTGGGAGAAATCCGGGCACTGGGCCAACTACGCCGAAAACATGTTTACCACCGAGTCGGAAAGCCGCGATTACGCGATCAAGCCGATGAACTGCCCATGCCACGTGCAGGTGTTCAATCAAGGCCTGAAGAGCTACCGTGAGCTGCCGCTGCGTCTGGCCGAGTTCGGTGCTTGCCACCGTAACGAGCCGTCCGGTGCGCTGCATGGCATCATGCGTGTGCGCGCCTTCACCCAGGACGACGCCCACATCTTCTGCACCGAAGAGCAGATGCAGGCCGAAGCCGCTGCGTTCATCAAGCTGACCCTGGACGTGTACGCCGATTTCGGCTTCAAGGACATCGAGCTCAAGCTCTCCACGCGTCCTGAAAAGCGTGTTGGCTCCGATGAATTGTGGGATCGCGCCGAAGGTGCACTGGCCTCTGCATTGGACAGCGCTGGTCTGGCCTACGATCTGCAGCCAGGTGAAGGCGCCTTCTACGGGCCGAAGATCGAGTTCTCGCTGAAAGACTGTCTCGGTCGTGTCTGGCAGTGTGGTACCCTGCAGCTCGACTTCAACTTGCCGATCCGTCTTGGCGCTGAGTACGTGTCCGAAGATAACGGTCGCAAGCATCCTGTCATGCTGCACCGTGCCATTCTGGGCTCCTTCGAGCGTTTCGTCGGCATTCTGATCGAGCACTATGAGGGTGCATTCCCTGCCTGGCTGGCGCCAATGCAGGCGGTGGTCATGAATATCACCGACAAACAGGCAGAATTTGCGCTGGATGTTGAAAAAACCCTCAATGAAAGCGGATTCCGTGCCAAGTCCGACTTGAGAAATGAGAAGATCGGCTTTAAAATCCGCGAGCATACGTTGCTCAAGGTTCCCTACCTTTTGGTTATTGGGGACCGGGAAGTCGAAACACAAACCGTCGCTGTGCGTACACGTGAAGGTGCTGACCTGGGCTCGATGCCTGTCGCGCAATTCGCTGAATTCCTCGCACAAGCGGTTTCCCGGCGTGGTCGCCAAGAATCGGAGTAATCATTATTAAGCGTGATATGAGACAAGATAAACGAACTGCACCGAAGGCCCCGATCAACGAGAATATCTCGGCACGCGAGGTTCGGTTAATTGGCGCTGACGGCGAGCAGATTGGCATCGTCTCGATTGATGAAGCGCTTCGTATCGCTGAAGAAGCGAAGCTGGATCTGGTAGAAATTTCTGCCGACGCAGTCCCGCCTGTCTGCCGAGTCATGGACTACGGCAAGAGCCTTTTCGAGAAGAAAAAGCAGCAGGCTGCAGCGAAGAAAAACCAGAAGATCATCCAGATTAAAGAAATTAAGTTTCGTCCAGGGACGGAGGAAGGGGATTACCAGGTAAAACTACGCAACCTGGTACGTTTCCTTACTGATGGGGACAAGACCAAAATCTCTCTGAGATTCCGTGGTCGTGAGATGGCTCACCAGGAGCTGGGTATGGAACTGTTGAAGCGGATCGAAGCTGATCTCGCGGAATACGGAACCGTCGAACAGCATCCTAAGATGGAAGGACGCCAACTTTTGATGGTCATCGCCCCCAAGAAAAAGAAATAACCACCAGGGCACGGCAGGCCTTGCGGTTATGTTTATCCACTGAATGCGGAGTATCCGAACATGCCAAAAATGAAAACCAAAAGCGGTGCCGCGAAGCGTTTCCTGAAAACCGCTTCCGGCTTCAAGCACAAGCACGCTTTTAAGAGCCACATCCTGACCAAAATGTCGACCAAGCGTAAGCGTCAACTGCGTGGTAGCAGCCTGCTGCACCCGTCTGACGTTGCAAAAGTCGAGCGCATGCTGCGCGTACGTTAATTTCGGTCAAAGATAGAGGAAGTTACTCATGGCTCGTGTAAAGCGTGGCGTCATCGCTCGTAAGCGTCACAAGAAAATCCTGAAACTGGCTAAAGGCTACTACGGCGCTCGCTCGCGCGTATTCCGTGTTGCCAAGCAAGCGGTCATCAAGGCAGGCCAATACGCCTACCGCGACCGTCGTCAGAAGAAGCGTCAGTTCCGCGCTCTGTGGATCGCTCGTATCAACGCTGGTGCTCGTAACAACGGTCTGTCTTACAGCCGTTTGATCGCTGGTCTGAAAAAAGCGTCCATCGAGATCGACCGTAAGGTTCTGGCTGATCTGGCAGTGAACGAAAAAGCGGCGTTTGCTGCGATTGTCGAGAAGGCTAAAGCCGTTCTGGCTTAAGTACCCACGACAATCATTCGCCGTCGACATTGGCGGCGAATGTTAAACGTCATAAATAGGGGAAGAGCCTGTAAGCTCTTCCCCTATTTCGTATCTGGAGTCTGTACATGGAAAACCTGGATGCGCTGGTCTCCCAAGCCCTGGATGCTGTGGAGCGCGCTGAAGACATCAATGCCCTGGAGCAGATCCGGGTTCAATTCCTTGGCAAGAAGGGCGAGCTGACTCAGGTGATGAAGACCCTGGGCAACCTGCCAGCCGAAGAGCGCCCGAAAGTCGGCGCGCTGATCAACGACGCCAAGGAACGTGTTACCGAGGTGCTCAATGCCCGCAAGGCCGCCTTCGAAGAGGCTGAGCTCAGTGCTCGTCTGGCTGCCGAATGCATTGACGTGACCCTGCCGGGCCGTGGCCAGACTTCCGGTGGTTTGCACCCGATCACCCGTACCTTGGAGCGGATCGAGCAGTTCTTCACCCATATCGGTTACGGCATCGCCGAAGGCCCAGAGGTCGAAGACGACTACCACAACTTTGAAGCGCTCAACATTCCTGGCCACCACCCGGCGCGGGCAATGCATGACACCTTCTATTTCAATGCGAACATGCTGCTGCGTACCCACACCTCGCCGGTGCAGGTGCGGACCATGGAGTCCACTCAGCCGCCTATCCGCATTGTCTGCCCTGGTCGCGTCTACCGTTGCGACTCGGACCTGACCCACTCGCCGATGTTCCACCAGGTCGAAGGCCTGCTGGTTGATCGCGGGATCAATTTCGCCGATCTCAAAGGCACCATCGAAGAATTCCTGCGCGTGTTCTTCGAGAAAGAGCTGGCGGTACGTTTCCGTCCGTCGTTCTTCCCCTTCACCGAACCGTCGGCTGAAGTCGATATTCAGTGTGTGATGTGCAGCGGCAAAGGCTGCCGTGTCTGCAAGCAGACCGGCTGGCTGGAAGTCATGGGCTGCGGCATGGTCCACCCGAACGTCCTGCGCATGTCTGGCATCGACCCTGAAGAGTACCAGGGCTTCGCCTTCGGCATGGGTGCCGAGCGCTTGGCCATGCTCCGTTACGGCGTCAACGATTTGCGTCTGTTCTTCGACAACGATTTGCGGTTCCTTGCGCAATTTCGCTAGGTCGCGCACCCGTAACGAATCTTTCAGGAGAGCAGAATGAAATTCAGTGAAAAGTGGCTGCGCGGTTGGGTCAACCCGCAGGTATCCCGTGACGAGTTGGTTGCTCGTCTGTCCATGGCTGGCCTTGAGGTCGACAGCGTCACCCCGGCAGCCGGCCAGTTCAGTGGCATCGTTGTAGGCGAGGTGCTGAGCACCGAACAACACCCGGATGCCGACAAGCTGCGTGTCTGCCAGGTCAGCAACGGTAGCGAGACCTTCCAGGTCGTGTGTGGCGCACCCAACGTTCGTCCAGGTCTGAAAATCCCGTTTGCCATGATCGGTGCCGAACTGCCGGGCGACTTCAAGATCAAGAAAGCCAAGCTGCGTGGCGTTGAGTCCAACGGCATGCTGTGCTCGGCTGCCGAGCTGCAGATCAGTGAAGAAAACGATGGTCTGCTGGAGCTGGCTGCCGATGCACCGGTTGGCCAGGACATCCGTGAGTACCTGGACCTGGACGACGCCAGCATCGAGGTCGACCTGACCCCGAACCGTGGCGATTGCCTGTCCCTGGCTGGCTTGGCCCGTGAAGTCGGCGCCCTGTATGACGCGCCCGTTGCCCGCCCGGCTGTGCCTGCCGTTGCTCCGACCCATGATGACGTTCGCTCGGTCGAGGTGCTGGCCCCGGCTGCCTGCCCACGTTACCTGGGGCGTGTTATCCGTAACGTCGACCTGTCGCGTCCGACCCCATTGTGGATGGTCGAGCGCCTGCGCCGGGCCGATGTTCGCAGTATCGACGCTGCCGTCGACATCACCAACTACGTGATGCTTGAACTGGGTCAGCCGTTGCATGCATTCGATCTCGCCGAAATCAACGGCGGTATCCGTGTGCGCATGGCCGAAGAGGGCGAGAAGCTGGTCCTGCTGGATGGTCAGGAAGTTGCGCTGCGTAGCGACACCCTGGTCATTGCCGACCATGAGCGCGCTCTGGCCATTGCGGGTGTAATGGGGGGCGAGCACAGCGGTGTTTCCGCGACTACCCGTGACATCTTCCTGGAAAGCGCCTTCTTCGAGCCGATTTCGGTGGCTGGCAAGGCTCGTTCTTACGGCCTGCATACCGACGCCTCGCACCGCTACGAACGCGGTGTCGATTCGCAACTGGCCAAGGAAGCCATTGAACGTGCTACTGGCCTGCTGCTGGAGATCGTTGGCGGCGAAGCCGGCCCGGTCATCGAGGCGGTCAGCGAGCAGCATCTGCCAAACGTTGCGCCGATCACCCTGCGTGCCGACCGCATCAATCAGATGCTGGGCATGGAAATGGACAGCGCCGAAGTCGAGCGCCTGCTCAATGCCCTGGGTCTGAAAACCTCAGGTGGAGCAGGGCAGTGGCAGGTCGAGGTGCCAAGTCATCGTTTCGACATCAGCTTGGAAGTTGACCTGATCGAAGAGCTGGCCCGTCTGTACGGCTACAACCGTCTGCCGGTTCGTTACCCGCAAGCACGCCTGGCGCCGCAAGCCCGTGCCGAGTCGCGTGGCGAGCTGCCAGCACTGCGTCGTCTGCTGGTTGCCCGTGGCTATCAGGAAGCGATCACCTACAGCTTTATCGACCCTAAACTGTTTGAGCTGTTCAGCCCAGGCGTCGAGCCGCTGCTGCTGGCCAACCCGATCTCCAGCGACATGGCGGCCATGCGTGCCTCCCTGTGGCCAGGTCTGGTCAAGGCCCTGCAGCACAACCTTAACCGCCAACAGGATCGTGTGCGCCTGTTCGAAAGCGGCCAGCGCTTCGTTGGTCAGCTGGACGGTCTGCAGCAACAACCCATGCTTGCCGGCGTGGTCTGCGGTAGCCGTATGCCTGAAGGTTGGGCCAATGGCCGCGACAGCATCGATTTCTTCGATGTGAAGGCAGACGTTGAAGCACTGTTGGGCTTCTCTGGTTCGCTGGGTGATTTCACCTTTGCCGCTGGCAAGCACCCGGCACTGCACCCAGGCCAGACCGCACGCATCGAGCGTGATGGTCGCGAAGTAGGCTACCTGGGCGCCATCCACCCAGAACTTGCGAAAACCCTGGGTCTGGATCGTCCAGTGTTTGTTTTCGAACTGGTCTTGGGCGATGTGGTTGAAGGCCGCCTGCCGAAGTTCCACGAGCTGTCGAAATTCCCGGAAGTACGTCGTGACCTGGCTTTAATTGCAGGACGTGATGTAGCTTCGAGCGCAGTGCTTGAGGTAATCCGTGAAAATGCAGGCGAGTGGCTTACAGACCTCAGGCTGTTTGACGTCTATCAGGGTAAAGGCATTGATCCCGATAGAAAAAGCCTGGCTGTTGGCTTGACCTGGCAGCATCCATCGCGCACTCTTAATGACGATGAGGTGAACGCTGCGACTCAAGACATCCTCACCTCGCTCGAACAAAGGTTGAACACCACGTTAAGGAAATAGCGTATGGGTGCTCTGACGAAAGCTGAAATGGCCGAACGGCTGTACGAGGAGCTGGGCCTGAATAAACGTGAAGCCAAGGAATTGGTCGAACTGTTTTTCGAGGAAATCAGGCACGCTCTTGAAGACAACGAGCAGGTCAAATTGTCCGGTTTCGGCAATTTCGACCTGCGTGACAAGCGCCAGCGGCCGGGCCGCAACCCGAAAACGGGTGAAGAGATCCCGATCACGGCACGTCGCGTCGTCACCTTTCGTCCAGGGCAGAAATTGAAAGCCCGAGTTGAGGCTTATGCTGGAACCAAGTCATAACGACGAGCTTCCGCCGATTCCTGGCAAACGCTACTTCACCATTGGTGAAGTCAGCGAGCTATGCGCGGTAAAACCGCACGTGCTTCGTTATTGGGAGCAGGAATTTCCTCAACTCAACCCGGTCAAGCGCCGCGGAAACCGCCGGTATTATCAGCGCCAAGACGTGCTGATGATCCGGCAGATCCGCGCCTTGCTATACGACCAGGGTTTCACCATCGGCGGCGCGCGCCTGCGCCTGTCGGGTGATGAGGCCAAGGATGACACCACCCAGTACAAACAACTGATTCGGCAAATGATTGTTGAACTGGAAGATGTGCTGGTGGTTCTGAAGAAATAACCCGGCAAAGGATCAGGAAAATAATACTTCCAAAATTCAAAAGCTTAAGGTACATTCTTCAACGTTCTCAGCAACATCGAGAGCGGGTTTAAAGCCCAGTCGGGGCGTAGCGCAGCCCGGTAGCGCACTTGCATGGGGTGCAAGGGGTCGAGTGTTCGAATCACTCCGTCCCGACCAATATTCCTGAGTAAAATCAGACACTTAAGCCGATCAGCTGGATCGGCTTTTTTGTGCCTGCGCAAAACCCGCGCAAAACTGGCGCAAAACTATTGGGCGATTTCGCCAATATCCAAGTCGGCTTCGACCTCAGACCAGACCACATCGGCATGGTCCTTCTGATAGTTCCTGGTCATACCTTCCGTGGTGTGTCCGGCGATCTTTTGTCCGTCCTTACCGGCGCGCTTGTACAGGTGCAGTGAGAGAGCGCGAACCTCATGAAACCCCGGCATCTCCTCCTCTTTGAAGTCGCCGTAGCATCCCGCTGCATCCCTCGCATCCTTGAAGGCCCTGGTGAGAAAGCGCTCATCAACCTTCGTCCAATGATCTTTCCCCTCCCGTTTTTTCTTCCGCTCAGGCCGCCGATGAATCAGGTATGGCGACAGAATGTCGTCCCGGCATCTGGCCAGCACTTCATTGAGCTGACTGGTGACCTTGATCTTCAGCCAGCCCGCGTCGGAAGCCTTCTCCGTTTTGTTCTGCACCACATACAGGAAGCCGTCCCGAACGTCCTCGAACTTCATGTCGAGAATGTCGCCACGTCGTTGTGCGGTGATCAGCGCCAGATCGATAGCGTTTTGGAGCCAGCGTGGCGACTTTTCGCGGATCGCCTTGAGGCCTTCAACGGTATGGCGCTTGCGCTGTTTCTTCTCGATTTTCGGTATGGTGCTTGCGGCTGGATTGTCCGGGCATAGGCCTTTCGCTGCCGCATGATTGAACACATCGATCAGGATTGCCCGGGCCTGGTTGCTGGCGCGGGCTGTCAGTGGCTCAAGGAACTCAGCGATCATCCTGATGGTGATTTGATCTATCGGGCGCTCACCTAGTGCGGCGCGAACCTGTTTGAAGCGGACTGCGTAAAGGTCCAGCGTGGCCTTGGCGAGCTCCCTCGGCGGCAGAACATCACGCTCGTATGTTTCGAGGAACTCGGTGACGGTGACGCTTGTTTCGCCGAGCACGGTGGCCACAAGGTCGGCGCCGCGCAAGAAGGTAGCGTTTAGCTGATGTGCAGCATCGATTGCCTTGCCGCGATCAGCGCCAAACTGAAACCACTTCCCATCCGTGGGGCGACGATAACGGTAGGTGCCCCGGCGCTGATCGAAGTAGAGATTGATCGGCAGGCCTTTGTTGGCCTTGTTCCTGGGGCGCGGGACCATCAGGCAGCTCCTTTCAGTACCATGTCTACCAGGTTGTTGCCGGTCATCCGCTGGTAAGCGGCCCAGTCAACGTACCAGATGTTGCCAACCCGTTCCCCCGGGATCTTCCGGTTTCGCAGGTGGTTGCGAATTGCCTGAGAGCAGAGTGGCGTTCCATTCTCTCCCCACTTTCGGCGTTGAAATTCGCTGATCTTGATTAGTTCTTTCTTCATATTGGGCTCCACGCCGCGCATGGCGGCAGAGGTGGGGAGGGGTTAGGCGGTGAGCACGTCGCGGACAACTTCCCAGAGCTGGGCCGGGGTCCACTGGTATCGATCGAAGTCGGTATCGGGCTGGATTCCGTAGCGGCAGGTAGAGTGAGCGCCTGCGGGGTAATCGCCACGCTTCTGCATGATGGTGGCTACGCGGCCGTCTTCGCCTGGCTCAGTGCGGTGGTATTCGTAGGCTAGGGTGTTGTAGTCATTTCCGGCCTCGACCTTGAAGGTGACATCGTGAACCAAGTCGGCACGGCCATCTGGTGTCCATGGTCGACCTCCGCCGGGAGTGCGCTTGCCTTCGTGCAGGTAAAGCACGAACTCGCCTTCTGGATTGCTGACCAGTTCGTAACAGTGGTTGATCTGGGTGCCCACCAGAACCCGCGACATGAAGTTGAAGCGGTGATCGTGGATAGCTGAGTGTTCGAAGCAACTGCGGCGCGGTAGTTCTGGGTGCCAAACATGTAGTCGCTGGCTGCCCTGCAGTTGGATCTGGACAAAGCCAAGCCCGTGAAGGGTGATTTTGTCGGTCATCACGTCATCGATGATCATGGCAATAGCTCTCCATGCCCGCCTATCGGCAGGCTTGAGTTGTTGTAGGGGGAGGGGTTACTGAATCTTGCCGGTTAGGCGCTCGCGCCATGTCAGGCGCCGGGGTAGGTGCTCACGGTCATCCACCTCGACCACTACATAGGCTGTGCGGTCGAAGGCGGCATCACGTCGCGCCGCAAGAAGGCACGCTTCGTCATCAGCAGCTTCATGACTGGTTGCGTTTAGCTCGTGCACGTTGAAGCCGTTGCTATGGACGTGCCATCCGTGGATCACAGCGATGAACCTGTTCATAGCCTCGGCCCCTTCCAGATCAGATAGGCCATGTAGGTGAGGACTATCATGGCTGGGCCTCCTGCTGCACACCAAGCTCTCCAAGCACCTCGGTGGCGATGGCAAAACCGGGGGTTCCCAGCGGGCATTCCTTGATGATGCGGTTCAGTCCATCGATCAGGTCGCGAGCCGTTCCGATCATCATGTCGGCGTCGGCGTCCATATCCAGGCCGAGGGCTTCGCCAATGCTGCCGATAGAGACGCAGGCATCCAACAGCATGCGCTTGCTGCGCTCGGCATCCTTGCGCAGCGCCTCGTTCTCGGCCTTGAGTTGGTCGTAGGCCGAGGCCATCACGACCTCTGGGCCATGCGGGTCATAGCCGATCCAGCCGCCGCTCTCTGAAACCATCTGGACGACCTTGTAGCGGTGGACTTCTGTCATGACATCAGCTCCTTCGGCACCTGGACTGTATTACCGGTGATCTTGGTTATGACGGCTCTGCAGATCGCCACGAGTGGGCTCGGGCCCATCAGCCAGTCGGTTGGCTCATTCGGCCTGCTGGGGTAGGCGGTCCAGCCACCCAGCGCTGGGCCATCACCTATCTGGTGCTTTATCTTCAACGGACCGCCAAGCGCCCAGCTCTCTTGCGGGTTGTACCGCTCGCACCGCTCGGTTGCTTCGCCGCGATAGTTCACGAACACCCTGGCCGGCGCGCCGTAGTGCGGCTTGGCCACATGCACATCCAGCCTCTCGGCCTTGGCGACCGCCCAGGCCAGCGCCTCGCCAGTCAGGTCGGCTGTATTCACTTCGATCAGGTCGGTCATGGCGCCATTTCCTTAACCCAGGCCGCGAACCCCTGCAGGATTGGCTGCACATTCCCGTCTGAAGCCCACCCAGCGAACCCGATGAAGCCGTCAGGGTTGAATGTGATCGCCTCACGATCATCGAAGTAGCTGGCCTTGCAGCGCATCTCGGCATATCCGTCGCGCAGCGTGGCGCGCTGGCGGCAGCGAAGAGCGCCATTCATTACGCCGCTGTCCACCATGCGCTCGTTTATCTTGGCGCGCAGGCTTCGCATACTTTCCGGCGAAAGCACGCTGTAGGTCAGGCCGGACTTTGCGAAAAGGTCGCGCGCCTGGTCTCGCGAAATTGCTTCTGTGCTCACAGCTGATACCTCTCATCAATCCAGCGCCCAGGCGCCAGTGCGGGTGTAGGTTCGGGTTGGGTTTCGTGCGGGGAGAGCTGGCGCTCGTTGCCGGCCTGTAGCTGGCTGTCGGGGATGCAACTGATGCCGACCCCATTCAGCAGGTAGCAGGTAACCCCACGCTGGCTGTCGTGCTGCACATCGATGACGTTCTCGGTTGCGCTGGCGCCGGTGGCCAGCAGCAGGAGGCAGAGGGCGAGGCGGGTCATGACTTGAGCGCCTCCATACCCTGGTCGATCGCGCGGTCTAGCGCTTCATTGGCAAGAATGTCCTCATGTTCGGCATAGCCGCAGATGATGGGAGGCATGTTGTATTCACTGCCAAGGTCTTCCTGGCCGTCCGGGTCTCGCAGCCACCGGTAGCGTAATGCGTCAGCTCGAAGGGCGCGGACCTCTGCTATCAGGGTCAGCACAGTTTCAGGATTGGCGCTGGCGATGAATTCAGCGTCAGGGTTCTGTGGTATGCCGCAAAGTCCGGTCCCCCACCAGCAGACTACCTGTCCGTCTGCGGTGTCGACTCCAGGGTTTGTCGAGCGGTCTGAGCTGCCGAATTCCATGCCGTCCGCATGAACCACCCATGGGCCTGGACTGGCTGCACGGGCTTTCCGCTCAAGGCTTTCAAGATCGATACGCTTTTCTTCAGGCACGGGGATTCCTTGGCCGCCATATCGCGGCTGTTCTATAGAGGGGAGAGGGGTATTTCTAGGTGGAGTACAGATGTACTCTTTGGTCAATTTGGCTTTGTATCGGAGTTCAGGGAGTCATGGAAAGCAATCACCGCTCGATTGTATGCAGCTGAACCCTGCACGCTCATGCCGATGATTCGCAGCAGCTCTCGTGCCGAGTGCTCCTGCTCGGCCAGTTTGGCGCGTAGCCTGTCTCGCTCTGATTCCACGGATTTGAGTTTGGTCTGAAGGCTCAGTGCAATCTGGCTTGGCTGCTCAACCTCGGCAGGATCGGCGTGGGTGTAGAGCGATTGAACATGTTCCTTCTCGTCATCCCAGTCCATCACCACTACAGAGCTTGTGGTTACATTGCCGGTGGCAGTGTTCAGCCACGCTATCGGCTCGGCGTGGGGCTGCGGGGCTGGCTTTCCGGTAACCCGCGCTTCGATGGCCGCCCAGGTTTGCTCGTATTCGGGCCAGTCGCGCTCGACCACCACACAATCGACCAAGGCATCTTCATGTTCACGCTTGATCGCGCTGAGGTGCTTTGCTCGGAAGGCTGGGTGAGGGTGCATCTTGCTGACCTTGATGACGACATAGCGCTCTTCTCGCTGGAAGGGTGCGCTGACCATCTCGGTATTGCTGGATCGGTTTTCTGTGGGCATGGGGATACCTCGCGAGCTACGCTCAGCGTTCGATGAACATAGTTAGGGGGATGTGATGATTGGAGGCAGAACGATCGATGGAGTTATGGCTTGGGCGGAAGACGGCCAAGTCAATCATGGATATTCCGCAATGATTGGCGTACAGATCGGCGAGTCAGTGCGCCGAGCGGTGATCCGAGAGCCGGTGTTCTCAACACTTACGGCAGCTCAAAACGCTTCAAGGGACGCGGTAGCTCAGATCATCTCTATCAGTGATAGCGGCTTGATCAAACTAAAAGATGGCATAGAGCTTCAAGCGTATTAAGGAGATCAAGCTGCCTTCAGTAAGGCCTCAATCACGCGCTGCCCGGCCAGCGGCGGCACAGCGTTGCCAGCCATGTGCATGGTCAGCCGGTGGTTGTCCGGACGCAGGGTGTCTGCTGGAAACGACATCGCGGCCAGGGCCTCGTCAGCGCTGAGCATCCGCATCCGATCGCCGTCGACCAGTGCCCAGCGGTCCAGGGTAGTGATGGTGCCGATCGGCCGGTTGATGTCGCGTCCGGTGGTGCCGGAGCCTTTGCCGTAGTAGGGCATGATGAACCGCTCACCGAAGCGCTCGCGGCCGTTGCGTACTCTGTCCAGGGTGGCCCTGGCCCGGCCCGGCTTGTCGATCAATGACCAGCGCCCGGCATCGAAGTCGAGGAAGCTGGCGGCCGGCACATGCTGATGTCGGTGAAGCTCTAGCATCAGTGGCGCCTTGCTGCGGGTTAGCACCAAGAACAACCGCACGCGGTGCTGCGGTACGCCCAGGTCGGCACAGTCAACGACATGCGGTGCGACCTGGTACCCCAGCGCCTGAACTGCCGTAACCCAAGCCGGGTACAGCGCCCAGTCGGTGAACTCTTCTACGTTCTCCACCAGCCCCGCTTCCGGCCGGTGAAACTCCAAGGCGGATACAACCGCCCAAGCTGTCGAGCGTGACGAGTCATGCTGCGGGTTTCCCGACTTCTTGCCCCGGGCCTTCGAGTGACCTTGGCAGCATGGCGAGGCCAGCAGCAGGTCGTGCGCGGGCACCTGCTCCCATCGGGCCTGATGCAGATCTTGGCAGACGTGCTCAGCATGTGGATGGTTGGCTGAATGCCACTTTACCGCCTCAGGCCAGTGGTTTGCCGCCCAGAGAACCTGGACGCCTGCGGCGCGCGCGCCGGTGCTCCATCCGCCGAGGCCGGCGAACAGGTCGATTGCTGTGGTCATGATGGTCTCGCTGTAGAGGTCAACTGCCGAACAGGCTGAATTGGCTGATCGATCGTTGGCATGCAGGGTTTAGCCAGAGGCATTCGGTGCGGGAGGCTGTGCCACGGCCTGCGGAAATGCGCGCTGAGGTGGTGTGCCTTGTCCAGCCGGACAGGGTGTCGTCGTAAAGCTCGCTGGGGTAGCCGGATAGCGCGACCATTCCTTCTAGCTCGAGCAAGGAGGTGAGCAGCTCGCTGTGCTGCTGGTCGTTCATCTCGTGCCGGTAGTACCGCCCGCTTGCCGCGCTCTTGTATCTGGTCTCATGGACGTATGGCGGGTCCACGTAGTGCAGCGTCGTCCTGGCGTCGTGCGCCTGCATAACCTCGATCGCGGGCCGGTTTTCGATAAGGACGCCGGTGAGGCGCTGGCCGATCGCGGCGATCGACTCCGGATACTCGAGCCAGAGTGACTGGGCAGTTCCGTATTCGCGCTTGGTGTCGATTCGGAATCCAGTGATGCCTTTGGTGGCACCGGCGGAGCCAAAGCCCATTTGCGCCCTGATGATGGTCCGGCGTGCGCGCTCGACGGGCTCTTCAGCAGGCTCCCAGGCCCGCTCGAATTCCTGCCTCGCATATGGAGTCAGGACCACCGCCTCAAACAGCGCTGTGCGCTTCTTCGGATCCTGCAGCACGCGAAACAAGTTCACTATGTCTCCGTCCAGGTCGTTGTACACCTCGGCGTAGGAGCGTGGCTTCTGCATCAGGACGCCGGCGGCGCCGCCGAAGGGCTCAACGTAGCAGGTGTGCCGTGGGAAGTACTGGGTGACCCACGACGCCAGTCGGAACTTGGAGCCGTGGTACCGGATCACCGGCGCTGTGATGGTCATGGAATACTCCATTGCAGGCGCCGCCCTCGCCGGGGTGGCGTGATTCGTTGAAGTGGTCTATTTGTTTCTGACCCGGCAATGGGCCGGGCCAAGGAGGGAGGCATGGACAAAGCGAAACGCAACAGGATCGTCGCCAAAGCTTCTGGACTTACTGAAGGCGAGGTTGACTCATACCTTGCTGAGGTGATTGAGCGGCCGGACGGCTCATGGCTCGTATATTTCGGCCAAGAGGTCGAGCGCGACCGCGAGGCAGCCGCCAAGCTTCCGGCATCGAAGACCATTGAGGTATCGAAGGAGGAGGTCTGCGGCGGGGGCGGGTACGATCACGATAACGGCTGAAGCGCTTGCTGGCAGCGCTCGATGGTCAGGCTGCTGCGCGGACCTTGAAGGTGAGCATTGCCGTCGCGTCGTCGTTGAAGCACTCGGCAAGCTCTTGATAGGCCCGGTACTTGGCCTGGCTACGAGTGGCTGCCCATATGCGCCGCACGTAGTGGCGCGCATCGCCAAGCATGTACCTCACGTCATCCCAGTCATACAGCCCGTTGGTGAGCACTTCCCACTCCTTGAGCGGTAGTGTCTCGGCCATTTCGCCGTACTGCATCTCCCAAGTGGGGTGGTAGTTGCGGATGCGCTTCTTCGGATCGCTGTCGAGGATCACGCCGATGTAATGCCCGCGGTCCGCGATGATTACGCCTGGCTCGCCGTTGGCGATCACGCGGCGCCCGATCTCGGCTGGCACGTTGTAGTGTCGCCGCACGTAGTCGCAGTTGTAGTTGCTCATGGGGCGCTCCTGGTCAGGCAGCTTTTGCTTCGGCTTGCTGGGCGACGATAGCCTTGGCGGCGTGGTTGATCAGATACAGCCGGTTGATAAGGCTGTCTCGCGGCTTGTCGATGGTGATCTCCCAGTAGTCGCAGCTCAGGCCCAGCACTTCGTGGTGCTCGCTCATGAGGTGACTGGCCTGCTCGGTGCATTCGACGTGGTCGGCTTCGTACAGGCGATCATTCAGGGAATCCCAGAAGTCGCGGCCGTCTTCGCCATATTCGATGGCGGCGAGCTGCGCTTTGACCAGGTTGCGGAGCTCGTCCCATCGGCCTGCTTCACCAACCCCACCGTCGTTACGCATCCACCCAGGCAGGGCAGCGTGCGCTTCGTCGTCATGGGTGTTTTCGCAGATCTGGCTGCAGACGCCCGCCACGAGTGCGGCGCGGAAGGCATCCTCATCAAACTCGCGCTCGCGGCAATGCTCTTCGAGTTTCGAGTGGATGTAGTAGCCGATGTCGTCACCGGCCAAGAACTCGATGCCGTAGGAGAGTCCGACGTTGAAGGTCAGGCCGTCGATGTCGCCGACAGTAGCAATGCCGAAGCGGGTGATCAGGATGTCGAAGGCGTAGCAGTTGGTGCCCGGGGCTTTGCAACGCCAGGCCTTCAGCTGATCGGTGTCGGCCAGGACGGTGTACTGGTGGTCCTTCAAGCATTCGGCGGCGCGTTCCCGGCGCTTGGCCTCTTCGGCTTTGCGCTGAGCGATCCATTCCTGGTGGCGTTGTTCATCGTTCATGGCTTTCTCCATGCAGGCGCCATCCTCGCCGGGGTGGCGTGATTCGTTGAAGTGGGGTATTGAGTGACCAGCAAGAGCCTTGGGAGAGCGTCGATGGTTACATTTTGGATTCCGCTGGTTTTGGCTATTGCGGGCGCTGCGGTGGGCGCTTACTTCGCCATCATTCGTACCAAAAGGGAAAAACTCTGGAGCGAGCGATATGAGCGAATAGGTTCTGCTCTCAAAAAGGCTGACCTAATCCATAGATTCCTCGACAGCGAAGTCAATGGGGAGCACCAGATTCATGGGCTCACGAACCATGAAAAAGAACAGCTTGATGAGAATTGGCCTGTAGCGCGATACGAGTTGGCATCCGATATCACAATGCTAGAGATGCTATTTACCGAGAAAGATTTTGCAGATACCGCCCAATGCTGGGTCGACCTACAAACGAAGCTATTCGAGCTGATAGAGGATTCATCATCACATGATGCTCACGAATATGTTTCCGCTGCTCGGCCTTGCGCTGGGAGCCTGCAGCGTGCGCTCATCAATCTATCTAGGAAGAAATGCCTAGGCTGGTTCTGATGTTGCCTGATCAAATCTGGCTCTCGCGCGGCAGGCGTTATCGTTGAATAGGGGAAGGCGCTGGATGGCAGCGCTTGGCGGAGAAACTTCTAAAAACGCTTTTTTCGGTCATGCCTTCCGCGGTATGAAGAGGAGCCGGCATGGGGCTGGCCCAGGAGGTCAAGATGGCAAATCGCGGAAACGTTGTTCATAAGGCTGGTGACTACAAGGTGTACGAAGTAGTCGAGACGTTCCTGAACAACAAAACAGAGGTTCAGGGATATCATGTAGTCGGCCCAAAATCCGATCCTACGTGACTTCATACTCTGGAAACAGCAGTCAAAGAGGCTGATGACCTGGCCGGCAAGCAGTAGGTTTCAAGCCGAAGCTATCACCTCGTCGCCCGGATCTTGCTGAATCATCAGCATGCTCTTGCGGCTGAACTCCAGCGCCACAGATTGCGAGACCTCGTATTTGTGGCGCGGTGGAGTGAGCAGAGGCAACGCGCCGCCCGGGCCAAGCCCATGCAGGTGATGAATCATCAGCGTCATCGCCTCGCCCTGTTCCTCGATCCCGGCCCACTCCATCAGTTCCAGCAGGGCCTGCTTAGTCCCTGGTCGAACCTTCAAACGCAGGTCTTCTTCCTGAAGCTTGGCGGCCTTCAAGCGGCGGCGCTCGTCGCGCTGCGTTTGCGTCATCGCCATATACCACCTCCTTTAATCCGCTGGGCGGCATGTGAACATGCAACTGCCGACGGCGCTGCTGCGTGAGCTTGTGGATGGGTTTCATGGGTGGCACACCTCAATGGGCGTTTTCTTCGTCAAGCCAGAAGGCATAACCACCAGTAGACGCTTGTTTCCGCGATACACGCCCCATGGCTGACCAGTGGACGTGGCCATGGCCGCCGCGTACTTAACGGCGGGCACTGGCAGGGAGATTGTGGCGATCATGGCTACGCTCCGGCGAGACAATGCAGCGGTGCGAAGGGAATATCGTCGTCGAAGCTGTCGTAGTCCGGACCGTTGGTGCCTTGCTGGCTTTGCTGGGGCGCTTGTTGTCGGGGCTGCTGGCGATTCTGCTGCTGCCGAGGTTGCTGATGTTGCTGGTTGGCCTGCTGACCTTGCTGGGGAGGGCTGCCTGCGAACTTGATGATGATCACCCGCCCAGTGAGCTTCACGCCCTGCGAGCCATCTCCCTTGGTGTAGGTTTCGACGTGGGCATCGTCGATGGTGAAGTGCACTTGCTGTCCTTTGAGCAGGTAAGGCGCCATCGCCTCGGCCTGCTTGCCCCAGATCGTTGCGTCTACCCACTGGGTAGGGCGCTTCCCGTCTTGACCCTTGCGACCGTATTCACAGGCGATAGCCAGGTTGCAGACGGGGTCGCCGTTTGGCGTGAAGCGCAGTTCGGCGTCTCGACCGATGCGGCCGATGTCGGTAAGAGTAGGCATCGTGATTCCTTGAGTTATGCGGCCAGGCCGAGCACCTTGTGCATGCGCTCGTCGAGGATTTCATAGAAGGTTTTCACCCGTTCGGTGAGCTTGCGGATCATGGCCTCGTCGCGGTACACGCGTTTGACGAAGAGCGGCATGCCGGGCCAGTAGCTGATGAAGTCCAGCCACTCGCGCTCGGAGACCCACAGGCCGCCCTGGCACTGGGCTACGTGTTCCTTTGGAACCTCGCCGGCCAGAATCACGCCGACCTGAAACTTGGGCAGCTTGGTCTTGATCTCGGTGAGGCCGTCGTCGCCGACCAGAGCGTCAGGCGAGTACCCGATGCCGTGGTTCAGGATGATCCCTACTGAACGAGTCTTGAGGCTTTCGCGATCCTCATACAGGTTGCGAGCAACACCCTCCAGCTAATGGCCGCGAATGGTTGCCTTGGTCTGGAAAGGGATCTCGGCGGCCTCTTCGGTGATGCGCTCACCGATCAGCTGATCCATGTAGGTGAAGGCCGCTGCGCCGAAGCCCGCTTCACCCTTGCCGCTGACCAGCAAGCAGTCCAGTTCGGAGCAGGTGATGATGCTCAGTCGCAGGACCAGCCATTCCGGTGTGCCTTGCTCGATGTCAGTGATGATCTGCATTTGAATCTCCCTCGCTTGCTGCGGCGTTTTGGCTGGCCGACTTGGTAAGCATCCCAAGCACCTGGTCGAATGAGGCTTTCTCGACGGCTGATGGTGTGCCGTGAATGTTGGCGAATGCGGCCTTGGCCTTGTCGCTGCATTTCTCCAAGGACTCCCTGGAGTCGATGGTCAACGAGGCACTGGTGGAGGCGCAGCATATGCTGGAGGCAGTTGGAGTGCTTTCCGGCGAGGCGGCGTGAAAGGCCCTCAAAAGGGCTTGCAATAGCATGTCGCTATGTCGCATTATTCATCCATCCTGTCATTCCTATACGCGTTAAGGAGTGATAATCAAAGCCCGGCAACCTAGCCGGGCTTTTGTGTTGTGCGCCAGGCATGGCGCGTTGCGCGTTAGCGCAACCCGTTTGGCTGTGGTGGCTGAATGGGTGACTTGGAGG
>NZ_PJQQ01000047.1:0-31205 GCF_002858665.1 Pseudomonas sp. FFUP_PS_473 | reverse complement strand
CGGGCTTGCCCGCGATGCAGCCGCCGCGAACTCACGGCCACCCCACCGACGCCATCGCAGGCAAGCCAGCTCCAACAGAAAATGCAACCTGTAGGAGCCGGGCTTGCCCGTGATGCAGACGCCGCGAACTCGCGGCCACCCCACCGACGACATCGCAGGCAAGCCAGCTCCAACAGAAAGTGCAACCTGTAGGAGCCGGGCTTGCCCGCGATGCAGACGCCGCGAACTCGCGGACACCCCACCGACGCCATCGCAGGCAAGCCAGCTCCAACAGAAAATGCAGCCTGTGGGAGGTTTGCCAACGCCTGGGCCGTCAGGCGTCAGTAGACATCCCGCCGGTAACGCCCTTGCTCGATCAGGTGCTCAACCTCGGCAGTGCCCAGCACTTCCTTCAGCACCGCATCGACCCCACCAGCCATGCCGTGCAGGCTACCGCACACATAAAGCAACGCCCCTTCGGCCAGCCATTGGCGCAACTCTGCCGCCTGTTCGCGCAGGCGATCCTGTACGTAGACCTTTTCTGCCTGATCACGGGAGAACGCCAGGTCCAGGCGTGCCAGTTCACCCGTACGCAACCACCCTTGCAGCTCTTCCCGGCAGAGGAAGTCGTGTGCTTCGTTACGCTCGCCGAACAGCAACCAGTTACGCCGCTCGCCTGCTTCGATACGCGCTTTGAGCAGGCTGCGCAGGCCGGCCAACCCTGTGCCGTTGCCGATCAGAATCAGCGGTGCAGGCGTTGCCGGGAGGTGGAAGCCGCTGTTACGCCGCAGGCGCAGGTTGATTGGGCTGGCCAGCGGCGCGTGTTCGGTCAGCCAGCCTGACCCCAGGCCCAGTGCGCCATCAGGGTGTTGCTCCTGGCGCACGATCAACTCCAGCATGCCATCGCTGGCAATCGAGGCGATCGAGTACTCCCGGGGGCTGATCGCAGGGTTGTTCTGCGGCAGGATCTCTACCAGATCACCCGCTTCCCAACGTGCCGGTTGTGCTGGCATCAGCCCGAGCAGGTACACGGCTGATCCTTGGCTTCCTGGGTTGAGCCGTTCGCGCCGGGTGAGCGTCCAGGTTTCGAAGGCTGGTGCTTGCCAGTTACTGGCGACTGGGCTGCCGGTCAACTGTGCCAGTTGTTCTTGCCACTGCTGCAGGGCGTGTGGGTCGGCGTTATCCACTTCTACCGGGGCGAAGCGGGCTTTGGCCCCGCGTGTTCCCAGCCAGTCATGCAGGCGTTTGGCGAAACCGCAGAATTGCGTGTATTGACGGTCACCGAGGGCGAGCAGGGCATAGTCGAGTGAGCCCAGCGCCCAGGGCTGGCCGAGCACCTTGCGCTCGAACGTACGGGCGCTGTCCGGTGCTTCGCCGTCGCCAAAGGTACTCACCACGAACAGGGCCTTGTTCGCCTGGCGCAGGTCGGTTTCGCTCAAGTCAGCCAAGGCCCGCACGTTTACCGCAAAGCCCGCCGCCTGCAACTGCCCGGCGCTTTGCCAGGCCAGTTGTTCGGCGAAACCGCTCTGGCTGGCAAAGCCCACCAACCAGCTGTTTTCACCCGATGCAGGCGTGATCATACCGTTGCGTGCGACGCGGATCTGGCGTTTCTTGCGCCGACGGTCGAGGTACAGCAACCAGCCAGTGATGAAGAACAGTGGCATGCTCAGGCTGGCCAGCATCGTCAGGACGCGCCCGGTCAGGCCGAAGTAACTGCCGACGTGCAGGGCATAGACACTGGCCAGCAGTTGCGCTTTGAACGACTTGTCGGTGAAGCGTTCGTGTTTACGCACCTGACCGGTGGCAGGGTCGAGTGTCAGGGTGTTGAAGGCTCTTTCGTGATCGGCATTGTCAAGCAGGTAGAACAGGGTGGCCGGTTGCCCACCAGCAGGCGGCAGGCGCAGGTTGTAGGTGCTCAGGCCTGGCCCGGCAGCCGTTTGCAGGCTGGACCAGATCGCATCGTAGTCAACCACCAGAGGCGGTGCGTTCTTGTCTGGCGCAGGTGGGCGGCCGCGGCCTTCACCGCGTTTGCGTTGCTCGCCTGCCACCGGCCCGTCGGCCAGCAGTTTGTTCAGGCCTTCGCGGTACCACTCGTAAGACCAGAACAGGCCCGTCAGTGCTGCGAGCAGGTAGAACACCAGGCACCAGGTGCCGGCAACCGCGTGCAGGTCCCAGTTGAAGGCGCGGCCTTTTTTCGCCCAGTCCAGGGTCAGCCAGTTACGCCAGTTCAGCGCCTGGCGCGGCCAGCGCAGGTAGAGGCCAGAAAGGCAGAAGAACACCAGCATCAGGGTGCAGGCGCCGGTGATCTGCCGACCGGTGTCGCCGATGGCCAGGAATCGGTGCAGTTGCAGCATCAGGCCGAAAAAGTCCTGGCCACTGACATCGCCTTGCAGCGCGCCAGTGTATGGGGCGGCATAGCGCATTTCGCCTCGCCGCTCGCCAGGTGGCGGGGTGAAGAATACCCGCGCGGCGTTATCGGTGCGGGTATCGACCCAGAGCATGGCAACCTTGTCGCCGTGCTCGGCCTCTACCCGGCGTACCAGTTCAGCCGGCGGCAATACACCGCCTTCACGCACGTGAACCTTGAGGGCTTCGGGGTTGAACAGACGCAGCAGCTCATCCTGAAATGACACCGCTGCGCCGGTAATGCCCATCAGTGCGAGTACCAGGCCTGCGGTGATACCGAAGAACCAGTGCAGTTGAAACAGGGTTTTTTTCACCACATCGACCACCTTGTCTTGCTGTATACCTGTGCGGGGTATGCACGCTGTCGAGATACATAAAAGCCCCGCTCACTGAAGTGGGCGGGGCTTTGCGTTGAGCTGCCTTAGAAGTGGAAGTTCGCGCTCATCAATGCGGTACGCCCTGCTGCGACATGAGCGTAATGGGTTTGGAATACCTGATCGAAGTAGCGCTTGTCGGTCAGGTTCTGTACGTTCAGTTGCAGGTCCACGTTTTTGGTCAGGCGATAGGTTGCCATCGCGTCATAGCGCCAGTAGGAAGGCACTTCTACCGAGTTGGCCTCATCACCGAAGCGCGAGTCGACAAAGGTTGCGCCGGCACCAACGGTCAGTTTTGGAACAATGTCGTAGGTTGACCAGAAGGTGAAGTTATTACGTGGCGTGCTCGGCATGTGATTGCCTTCGTTCGCGGCGGTAGAGGTCTTCACAATCTCGCTTTCCATGTAGGTGTAGCCACCATAGACCTTCCACTTCGACGAAAGGTTGCCCGAGTAGGTGAGCTCGACGCCTTGGACACGTTGCTCGCCATCAAGCACTTGATAGGTGGCGTTGTCCGGATCAGTGACGCGGGCGTTGGTCTTGTCGGTGCGGAACAGGGCTGCTGTCAGCGACAAGTTCTCGTCGAAGAAATCCCACTTGGTGCCTACTTCATAGTTGCGGTTACGTTCCGGCTCAAGGTTGCCATTGGCTGCTGTCAGCTCCAGGCCACCATTACCGCTGGTTTCACCCGAAGGGTTGCTTGAGGTCGACCAGGCGGCATAGATGCTGCCGTTCGGCAGCGGCTTGTAGACCACGCCAAGTTGGTAGTTCCAGAGGTGGGCGTTGTTTTCGCGGGAGAAGCTACCCGCAGGGGTCGTGCCACGTGCTGTTGCATAGCCGCTTGACTTGGTCTGGTAGTCGTCATATCGAAGCCCCAGGTTCAGCGACCATTGTTCGTTGAATTTCAGGGTGTCGAAGACATAAGCCGCACTGGTTTTGGTGTTTGTGTCGGTATATGCCGGGCTGTCGGTAATGGTTCCTGACCAGCTGTCATCAGGCGATGGATCATACAGGCTGGTGCAGTCACCCGAAGCTAGCAGCGCAGGGCTGCACTTGGTGCTTTTTCCCGCATCAGAGGTGACGACGTAGCCACGGTTATGGGTGTCGGCATAGGAAAACTCCAGGCCGGTGACCATGCTGTGCTCAATAAATCCGGTATTGAATTTGGCGCTCAGGTCGGTCTGGTTGACCCAGCCTTTTGAGGTCGAGTTGCGGTTTTTGGTCGAGCGATAGACCAGGCCGTTGGCCACGTTGTCTTTACTGTCGTCAGGGTTGGTAACGATGTAGTCGAGCGTGGAGCGTGACATGCGAAAGCTGTTGGACAGTGTCAGGTTCTCATTCAGATCGTGTTCGATCTTGATGGTCCCGCTGTCGTTGCTGCTCTTGCGGTAGTCACGATCATTTAAACCGTAGAAGTTGTCGCGATCGACGTTTGCGGGCTTGTCGACGTTGTACTTGCTGCGGTTTGCGCTCTTGGTCAGTGGAATGCCGTAGTCCGGCATGTCATCTGTATCCAGGTGGTAGTAGCCGACGCTGACGCGGGTATCGGTACCCAGGCCGAAGGCAAAGGAGGGGGCGACACCCCAGCGGCTTACGTCGACATCGTCACGCCCGGCAACGTTGGCCTCGTGCTTCATGAGGTTCAGGCGAAATGCCGAGGTGTCGGTCAACTGCTTGTTAAGGTCCAGGGTGGTGCGCTTGGTCTGGTCTGAGCCCCAGGTAAATCCACCGTTATAGGCATCGCCAAGTTTGGCACTTTTAGTCACCAGGTTCAGGCTGCCACCGGTGGAACCGGCGCCAGTGAACGCTGAACCAGGGCCCTTGCTGACTTCTACCGATTCGATGTTGAAGATTTCTCGGCTTTGCGAGGCGACATCGCGCATACCGTCGACAAATACGTCGCTCTCTGCGTTGAAGCCGCGAATGATCGGGCGGTCGCCTGCTGGGTTGCCGCCTTCACCTGCACCAAAGGTGATCCCCGGGGTTGTGCGCAAGGCGTCGGCCAGGCTGGTTGCGCCTGTATCACGGATCACTTGCTGCGGAATAACCGTCACGCTTTTAGGCGTTTCGCGTAGTGGGGCAGTGTATTTCTTCGAGGTTGCTGTGTCGGTCTTGTAAGAGGTTTCATCCTGCACGCTGTTGATGCTGGTGGCATCCAGAGCAATCGCCCCATCGTTGGCCGGTGCAGCTTCGGCAGCGTACGCTATGTGCGCAGTAGAGGTGGCGGTAATGGCCACACCGATGGCAGAAGCGAGCAAGCGTGGTGAACTGACAGCGGTTGGCACGTAGTGGCGCGACATTGTTATGACCCCTCCCAAGGTTTCAAGGCCGCGAAATGTAATGTAAATACATACGACTATCAATTGAGAAGAATTGTTATTCGTGTTGAATTTACAATCTTTACATTTTCATCCTGTGTTTTTTGCGGGCTCATTCGTCTTGGCAAGCGCTAAGGGCTTGTAGTGATGCAATAAGAATCAATATCATTGGCGTCTTTTCTGGCCTTAGGTATCCGCGCCATGCTTTTACACATTCCTGGTCTGTTTACGCGCGAGGAAGTGCTGCGTATTCGTGAGGCGCTGGAGCAGGCCGATTGGGCTGACGGCAAGATCACGGCGGGTTACCAGTCGGCCAAGGCCAAGCACAACCTCCAGTTGCCCGAGGGCCATCCATTGGCCAAGGAGATTGGCGCGGCCATGCTTGAGCGCTTGTGGGCCAACCCACGCTTCATGTCTGCGGCCTTGCCCTTCAAGGTCTTCCCGCCGCTGGTCAACTGCTACCGTGAAGGCGGCAACTTTGGCTTTCATATCGACAATGCCGTTCGCCAGCCCCGTGGCAGTCACGAGCGGGTGCGTACCGATCTGTCTTCGACGCTGTTCTTCAGCGACCCTGAGGAGTACGACGGCGGTGAGCTCGAAATTCAGGACACCTACGGACTGCAGCGGGTCAAGCTGGCGGCTGGCGATATGGTGTTGTACCCGGGGACGAGCCTGCACAAGGTCAACCCGGTCACTCGCGGTGCGCGTTATGCGGCGTTTTTCTGGACCCAGAGCATGATCCGCGAAGACAGCCAGCGTACCCTGCTGTTCGAGATGGACAACGCAATTCAGCAACTGACTGCCGACGTTCCCGATCATCCATCACTGATTCAGTTGACGGGGACGTACCACAACCTGCTGCGTCGCTGGGCCGAGGTCTGACGCATGGCCTTTCACCTACGCCGTGAAGAAGTGCTCGACGGCGATCAACTGGGCCAGATGCTTGAAGAAAGCCCGGCCAAGGCGGCCCAAGCGCTGTTGATGGCCGCGGGGCAGGGGATCGTCGAGGCCCAGTTGCTGCTGGGGCAGATACTCCTGGACGGACGCGGTATCGAGCGCGACCCGGCGTTGGCCCGACGCTGGTTCGCCATTGCTGCCAATCAGGGCAGTGCCATGGCGCATAACATGCTCGGGCGTTGTCTGGAGCATGGCTGGGGGGGCGAGGTGGATGTTGTCGAAGCCGCTCGCCGTTACCGCCTCGCGGCAGAGGCCGGGCTTGATTGGGGGCTGTACAACTATGCCAACCTGTTGGCCACGGGGCGTGGTGTCGCGATAGATCCTGGTGCGGCACTGCGCTGTTATCGGCAAGCCGCTGAGCAAGGGCATGCGAAATCCATGAACCTGTTGGGGCGCTACCTTGAGGAGGGTGTGCATTGCCCGGCCGATGTGTCGGCGGCACACGACTGGTATCGACGCTCGGCTGAAGGCGGGGACTTTCGTGGGCAGTTCAGCCACGCCGGGGTCTTGGCGGCGCGAGGGCAGGTCGAGCAGGCGCTGGGCTGGTTGCGTCAGGCGCTGGTTGCGGGGAATGCAAATTTTCTGACGGTTGCTGCCGCTGCGTTGGAGCAGGCGACACAGCCAGAGATTCGAGCCATGGCGCTGGCCTATCGCACTCGGCTTGGCGAGCTTGGCGTGATGCCGTAAAACAATCGCCGGCAAGGCCGGTTCCTGCAACCGCTGCAGGAGCCGAGCGTGCCGGCGATAAGGTTCAGCCGTTTACAGGTAGTAGGCTTTCAGCGGCGGGAAGCCGTTGAACTCTACCGCGCTGTAGCTGGTGGTGTAGGCGCCGGTCGACAGCCAGTACAGGCGGTCGCCGATAGCCAGGTTCAGTGGCAGGCCGTACTTGTAGTGCTCGTACATGATGTCGGCGCTATCGCAGGTTGGGCCGGCGATCACGACTTCTTCCATCTCACCTTTTTTCTCGGTCCAGATCGGGAACTTGATGGACTCGTCCATGGTTTCGATCAGGCCGGAGAATTTGCCCACGTCGGTGTAGACCCAACGCTCAACCGCGGTACGCGATTTGCGGGCGACCAGCACCACTTCGCTGACCAGAATACCGGCGTTGGCAATCAGCGAGCGGCCAGGCTCAAGGATGATTTCTGGCAGGTCGTCACCGAAGTCTTCCCTCAGGAAGCGGATGATTTCCTCGGCGTAGGTTTCCAGGCTGTTGGTACGGGTGATGTAGTTGGCCGGGAAGCCGCCACCCATGTTAATCAGCTTCAGTTCGATGCCGTCTTCGTCTTTCAGACGCTCGAAGATCACTTTGACCTTGGCGATGGCCGCGTCCCAGACGCTGATGTCGCGCTGTTGCGAACCCACATGGAAGGAGATGCCGTAAGGCACCAGGCCCAGGTCGCGGGCGAGGATCAGCAGGTCCATGGCCATGTCGGTCTGGCAACCGAACTTGCGCGACAACGGCCAGTCAGCGGTGGTCGAACCTTCGGTCAGGATACGCACGTAGACTTTCGAGCCCGGTGCGGCCTTGGCGATGTTGCGCAGGTCGGCTTCGGAGTCGGTGGCATACAGGCGCACGCCCTTCTCGTAGAAGTAGCGGATGTCCTTGGATTTCTTGATGGTGTTGCCATAGCTGATGCGGTCTGGGGTGACACCGCGGCCCAGCACTTTGTCGAGCTCGTAGATCGAGGCGATGTCAAAGCTCGAACCCTTGTCGCGCAGCAGATCGATGATTTCGACCGCCGGGTTGGCCTTGACCGCGTAGTAGACCTTGGCGAATTCGAAGCCAGCACGCAGGTCGTCATAGGCCTGGCTGATCATCTGGGTGTCGATAAGTACGAACGGGGTTTCTTGCTTGTCGGCGAAGGCCTTCATTTTTTGAAAGGTTTCGCGCGCGAAGTAGTCTTCGACCTGAATCGACATGCTTAGGGACTCCATGGGCAAACTAAAAAAATAAGTGGCTGCAGCTGAGCGCCCTCCGTATCCCCACTTTGGTTCGCCTACTTCCCAAGGCATGTCGCCGAAAGCAAAAAGGTCAACCGTGCGGTGAAAAAGGCGCTACGGGTGACCTTGCTGTCTCGTCGTCAGTACTTGAGCCGGATGGATCGTTTCCAGCATGGACGCTCGGCGCGAACTTTAGGACTTGAGGGGTTCAAGATCAACAAAAAATGTCGCGTTTTTGCACACGTCTGTCGCCCGGCGTTGCGCAGTCTCTTTGTAACCGAGCCGCATGACAGCTGGATGTCTTTGAAAACAGTCCACATCGGCTCATGCCAAGGCCATTGCTGCGGCCGTTGTACCGGGGCTTGGCCGCCGTACGATCGCCGTGTGTGAGCCTGCCGCGGCCGTTGGGAGTCTCGACTTTGGTCCACCGGCAAGTTCGGGTATAATTTTGGCCCTTTTGAATCCCCAGTCAGGCGATTTCCCATGACCAACCAGGCCGCCGAAGTCGCGAAGCGTCGCACTTTCGCCATTATTTCCCACCCCGATGCGGGTAAAACCACCATCACCGAGAAGCTCCTGCTGATGGGCAAGGCGATTGCCGTCGCCGGTACGGTGAAATCGCGAAAGTCCGATCGCCATGCCACCTCCGACTGGATGGAAATGGAGAAGCAGCGTGGCATCTCCATCACCACCTCGGTGATGCAGTTCCCTTACCGCGATCACATGATCAACCTGCTCGACACCCCGGGCCACGAAGACTTCTCTGAAGATACCTACCGCACGCTGACAGCGGTGGACTCGGCGCTGATGGTCCTCGACGGCGGTAAAGGCGTTGAGCCACGTACCATTGCCCTGATGGATGTCTGCCGCCTGCGCGACACGCCTATCGTCAGCTTCATCAACAAACTCGACCGTGATATTCGTGACCCGATCGAGTTGCTCGACGAGATCGAAGCGGTCCTGAAGATCAAGGCCGCGCCGATCACCTGGCCGATCGGCTGCTACAAGGACTTCAAGGGTGTTTACCACCTGTCCGGCGACTACATCATTGTCTACACCCCGGGCCACGGTCACGAGCGTACCGAGGTGAAGATCATCGAGAAACTCGACTCGGACGAGGCCCGCGCGCACCTGGGTGATGAATACGAGCGTTTCATCGAGCAACTGGAACTGGTTCAGGGCGCTTGCCATGAGTTCGACCAGGACGAGTTCATGAACGGTGAGTTGACGCCGGTGTTCTTTGGTACCGCGCTGGGCAACTTTGGTGTGGACCATGTCCTTGACGCCGTGGTCGACTGGGCGCCGCGTCCGCTGCCGCGTGTAGCCAATGAGCGCACGGTGGAGCCGACCGAAGAGAAGTTCAGCGGTTTCGTCTTCAAAATCCAGGCGAACATGGACCCGAAACACCGCGACCGTATCGCCTTCATGCGGATCTGTTCGGGCCGTTACGAGAAGGGCATGAAGATGCGCCATGTACGCACCGGCAAAGACCTGCGTATCGGCGATGCTCTGACCTTCTTCTCCTCCGAGCGTGAGCAACTGGAGGAAGCCTGGGCCGGCGACATCATCGGTTTGCATAACCACGGCACCATCCAGATTGGCGACACCTTCACGGAAGGTGAGAATCTGGGCTTCACCGGCATTCCTCACTTTGCCCCTGAACTGTTCCGCCGCGTTCGCCTTAAAGACCCGCTCAAGTCCAAGCAATTGCGTCAGGGCCTGCAGCAGTTGGCCGAAGAAGGCGCGACCCAGGTGTTCTTCCCCGAGCGCAGCAACGACATCATTCTCGGTGCCGTGGGTGTTCTGCAGTTCGATGTGGTCGCCAGCCGTTTGAAGGAAGAGTACAAGGTTGAATGCGCCTACGAGCCGATCACCGTGTGGTCGGCCCGCTGGATCCAGTGCGACGACAAGAAGAAGATCGAGGAATTCAAGGTCAAGGCCATGGAAAACCTGGCCATCGACGGTGGTGGTCACCTGACCTACCTGGCGCCGACCCGGGTCAACCTGGCACTGATGGAAGAGCGCTGGCCAGATGTGAAGTTCCGCGCCACGCGCGAGCACCACTAAACCTCGCCGGCAAGCCCGTTCCTGCAACCCAGCACGCCTGAGGCTGTTGTGGGCGACGGGCTTGCCTGCGTACAGGTGTCGCGTTAGCCGCCTACGCGAGCTGCCGGTACGCTCGGGCTATGCAGACGTTCACCCATGCGGAAGATCAGCAAGGTCAACGAGTCGGCGTTTTTCAGCATGATTTGCGCACGCTTTTCTGCATCGTTCAGAAAAACCTGACGGGCATCGTCGAGGTTTTTAGCGCCCGTGGTCTGCAGGATGAATCGCCGCCCCTTTCGATCATCGTCACGAATGTCGCGTGGGGCGCCATTCGGGTGATCCTGTATGACAAACAACTCATTGGCCGGTGTGCGGTGTGAGAATGTGGTGTCTTGGCGTTGCCTCAGCCAGAGTGTCTTGGGAACAGGCGCCAGCAGGTTCAGGAAGGGCAAGGTGCCTTCGTTGTAGCAGATGTCGCGCGTGTTGTAGGCCAGGTGCGTGAACTCGTGAACCAGCACGGCTGCCCTGAAAATGGCGGCGGCATCGTCTTGCGTGTAGCCGGCACGGAAGGTGAATTGGTTGGCGAAATTGTAGTCAAAGTAGCCGTCGAGCATGAAAATCTGCTTCTCGAGATCCGAAGGCACCGTGAACGCCAGTCCCTGGCTGTTAATTGTGCTTGTACCGATGAGGTAGCGTGACGAGGACTGCGGCGAGTAGCTGCCTGACCCCATCATATCGATGACGGCATTGACCGACTCATGCATGGATTGCCGGAGTGGCTCGGTCAGGGCCGGTACACCGAAGAAGTCGCTGATGATGCGTTGGGTTTCTACCGGGACGTGTATGGCTGGATCGGCGTTGCGCAGGTTTTTCAGGCAGTTCGTCAAGTACATCATGGCGGTGCGATGTGCCTGGCGTATTTTTTGCGCGCGGCTGGGCATCATGTTTTGAATCTGCCGCATTCCGCTCGCGACGATAATGACGTTTTCGCGGCGAGCCTTCCAGCGCGTGTACTGGCCACCGAGCCGGGTGAGGACAGCGCCATGCTCTATCGGAAGCGGCAGCGTCGGGTCGATCTCCCATCGGTTGGCGGCGCTCAGGCGCAAACGAGGGCCAAGGTTATCTTCGGCCTCATCGATCAGGTACCAGTTGGCGTCCGAGAAGGTTGCCCGGTATACGTGTCCATCGATATTGACATAGTGTTTGCCTGTGGCTGCGTCTCTGTAGACCTGAGTCAGGCTGTCGAACACCATTAACTCCAGCGCTTGAGTGGGTGCTTCATAGCGTGCCAAGGGTATGGGGGAGTGCTCGTCAAGGTACAGGTTTTGCCAGAACTGGCGTTCGGTATTAAGGTTTTCTACGTCGCCCAGCGTGCTGGCGCTGTGGCCAATCAGCAGGCTTTGCACCAGTACGCACAGCAGTTCGGCGGTATGTGCCGGCCAATCGCTGCCCTCGTCGTTACGTGCAATTTGTAGCACCGTCATTTCTGCCTGCCAGGCGCCGAGCAGCAGTCCAATCTTGCCTGGTACGAAAAAACTCAGTTGGTTGAACACAAGCCCGAGGATATGTTTGAGCGACTCCCAGTCAGCCTTTTCGGTACTGATCAGTTGGGCGTCCAGCATGCGCTTGAGGGTGCCAATGTTTTCCTCGAACAGGTAATGCAGCGCGTTGCCCTTGACCGGCAGGTTGGCAAGGGTAACGGGGCCTGGTCTCGATAACGGCAGGTCGAAGTCCGATTCTGCACTGAAGGGCAAGTGGGGTTCGTCGAAGCCATTGTTGTCATAGCGTCTGCGCAAGGGCTCTGGTAACTGGTCTAGTACCAGGGCTTGCAACGCGGTGTCTGTCTTCAGTTGCGCCAGTAGTGCTGTGGTGTTGCTGAATTCCTTGAACGTAAAACTTTCGCAGTACGGGGCATAGAGCACTACGGGGTCGGTGTCTTCTGCTCGAAACAGGTAGAGGTCAGGGACAATATCGGCGGGTAAATCCGATTGTGCGATCAGCGCCAGCGGTGTCAGTTGGATGCGCTTGCCGTCCAGCGGTAAGCGGGCGGTCGCATCAGGCATTTGTACCACTTGCTTCACAAAGGCTACTGCAGTTTTACTCAGGTTTCGCCTCAGGTAGGCATTGAATGCACGTTCAAGCATTTGGTCGGGTACTTGGCGGCAAAACAGCTCTAGGCGATGGTTGAAGCCGGGGCTGGCAGGGTCAAATGTCTGACTGAACAATGTTTGATAGTTGCTACCAATGTCCAGGCGCCTGACCAGGTCCTTGATGTAGTCCACGTTCATTGCTGTGGGGGGCGCTGCACCGTTTTCCAATTCCAGTGCGGTGATGGGGTTGCTCCAGTCTCGGAAGTGATTCAGTGCATATTCGACCAATGTTTGTCGATGGTGGATGCATTCGCCTGTAGAGCCTGAGGGCACTTCGCCAGTGGGCGGTAGCGTTGAGATGCAGGCGATGGTGGTGATGAAAATGGCATCCGGCGGATAGCGTTTGGCCGGAAAGTCGCTATCAAGCTGAGTGGCCAGTCGCTCATAGGCATAGTCCGCGATGGTGGGCATATCGGAGAGGTAATCCTCTTCCGAGGTGATATTGAGCAGGTTGCGCCCCAGGATTTCCAGATAATCGAATTTCTCCTGGTAGGTTGCATCCAGCAGCCACTTCGGGATTGCCGCGCGCACGGTTTGTTCGCGTATTTCATGCTTGAAGCGCAGCAACTGTACTTCGCTGCTGTCCATGGGCGTATAGGTATGCAGCAGTTCCGGCAGACCACTGCCCGACAGCCCGGCATTGATGATCTGATCGAAGACGAACAGGGTGTTGCGCTGGCGAAGGTTGCTGTCGAGGGCTTCGAGCCGTTGCAGCACATTGCTCTTGATCGGGCTCCAGTTCAAGGTCGGTGGCGTCACTTGCGGCGCCATAGGGGCGTTATCCGGCAGCACGCTATCCTCTTCTGCAACGCAATCGTAGAGTGATTCTGCGCTGTGAAAGTTGGTTAGCCGCGCCTGAAGCTTCTGGTTGAGGGACTGGAGTGACGTGAAGGTTTCAAAGCCTAATGCCCGTGTCCACAGGATCAGGGGGGCTTCTGCCGTTTCCAGGGGCTTGCGTGAAAGTAGCAAGAGGTTGGCAACCTGCGTTTCGTGCTTGCCCTCGTAGGTAATGTTCAGTTGCCAAACCATGGCCGGAGCACCCTCCAGCAGCGGCCGGGTGCGTGATATCGGGTAGTTGAGCACCGCTTGGATGAGGTCGATTGCCGGTTGTTCGAGGGTGTTTTTCTGACGAGCCAGCTGCAGTTCCAGCCGCAGTGTCAAGCCGTACAGGTTTTGTGCCGTGTGTCGCTCTTGGTTCTGATTACGCACGACTGCATGGGCCAGATAATGACGAAGTGAGCCGGTCACTTTGTCGACACACTGGTTGATCACCGGGGCTGTCAGTTGCGGCAGCAGCGCTTGAGCGTTGGCGGCCAGGCGGTGTTCTGCCGGCTGTTGAGTCGCCGACGTCGCATTTCGTTTGCTCAGGTTTTCCCAGATCAACTCACTGAGGCTCTGGTTGGGGGTTCCATCGGCGCCGTTCTGCAGCAGGACAGACGCTGCCGGCATGGAGCCGAGTAGGTAGCACAGGTTGTTTTCAATCAGCGACAGGGTGACGGAATCCAGGCTTGGACGGGCTTCCAGCAGTTGTGTGTTGTTCTGTTCCACGCGGCGTTTGATGTGCTTCAGGTCTTGGAGCGAAAGCGTTTCGCTGTTCAAGTCATGCTTGATTGCCGTGAGCGAGGCGCTGCTCTCTCTATCCTTGCGGACATACGGCATCATCAGGCGTGGCAGGCAGGGATCAATCAAGCTCTCCAGCTCAAGGGCTTTCTGACAGACACTGACAAACGCCAATGGGCCTTGTTGCCGCAGGGCCTGGGTCAGGCGCTGGCGCGGTACGCTCAGTAGGCGTTGGGTGTAGGTTTGCAGGGCCGGAGCCTGCATGGGTAGCAGCGGCACGTCACCGATTGCCAGTGTATCCAAGAACGCCTGGCGGTTTGTGTGACGCTTCAGCCCCCCGGTAGGGGTGTAGCTATAGCACGGAGTTGACGGCGCATCCGCAGTGCCCAGCAATATGACGGTTTCCAGCGGAACTGTCGCGGTTGTCGAGGCTGTGGGTTTCAGGTACCAGGCCTGCAGCTCCGGTAAGTGTTCTGCCTTGGACCATTTGATCAGGGTCCTGTACTCCTGGTTGCTCAGGTCGTTACTCCAGGCGAGCTGGGTTAGGGCTTCAAGAAAACGGCTGCGTAACGCATGGGTCAGTTGCTCAGTAGGGCTCAGGCCCTCGGAGCGTGATGCTGCCCAGTGGTTATCAAGCTGAGTGGTGCAGTGCTCACTCAACTGCGCCCGAGTCAGGCGCAGTGCGGTATTGAGTTTTTTTTGGTCTTGCGCGCTGGCTCGCGTGCCGTCGGGGTTCAGCAGTTCATGTGCCCCGTTTCCAATGAGTGTGGGGTCTGCCAGCGTTTCCAGAAGGGTATCGTTCAGGCTTTGGTGATAATCCTGCCCCTGGGCGCGGTTGGACAGGCGCTGAGCGGACACTTTGACTTCCCGGGTAGCGGGGTTGATGGCTGCATCGGGCCACTGCACGCGTAGTTGGGTCACGAAGGCTTGGGTTAGTAGCGTTTCGGGAGCCGGCTGGTTGAGGAGCAGGGTTTGCAGGGTGGTCAGGTTCTGGCCGAGACGTGCATTGATGCTCAGCATCAACCACTCAAATACAGCCCCTTCGATCAGGTTGTCTTCCAGTTCCACGACCGGGTCGTTACGCCATTGTCGATAGGCTTCAGCATCGGTGTACTGCAGCAGTGCCATGGCGGTCTCGGCGTTACCGAGCATCTGGATGAGTGCATTGCGAGCCTGCAGACGATCATCGAATTTCATGATGCCCAGTACAGGGTTGTAGATGAACACTGCTGTTTGCGTGGAGTGGCTGATCAGCAGTGTCGAGATCAGGGCAATGGTTTGACCGGATGCGCTCACCGCATCGAGGTAGTCCACGCGTGTATCCGCGCGAGCGTCGGGCTGAGGCGCCGTGCTGGTCAGGCGTGAGAGCTGGTTTGCCTCCACGGCGCTAATACGTTCAGCAGAGGCGGCGTCTTGCAGGTGATCTTCAAAGCGTTTGTGCAGTGCATCGGTGTGATAGTACGGGAGGGTATTGAGGCTCATGGCACAGTCTCGGCAGGTGGTTAGGCTGTCCGGGCTGCTGCACGTGAAAGCAGCACCCCGGCGGTGCGTTCACGGTGCCGGGGTGCGGTGTCTCAAAGGTGATATTTATTTCAAGGGTGCTGCTGACACTGCCATGTCTCTGCTAGAGGAACTGCTCTGCGTAGTGACAGGCGACCTGCCGTGTTTCCACCTGACGGAACGCCGGTACCTCCTGGGCGCAACGTTCGGTGGCGTTGGGGCAGCGTTTGTGGAATGCACAACCTGATGGTGGGTCCAGCGGGTTGGGCAGTTCGCCAGCGATCTTGATTTTCGGTTTGAGCGGGTCCGGGTGCAAGGTCGGGGTTGCTGACAACAAGGCCTGGGTGTAGGGGTGCAGTGGCCTGTTGTAGATGTCTTCTTTCGGGCCCATTTCTGCCGGGCGGCCGAGGTACATCACCAGGACCTGGTCGGCCACGTGTCGCACCACGGCCAGGTTGTGGGAGATGAACACATACGCCGTGTTGAACTCATTTTGCAGGTCCATGAACAGGTTCAACACTTGCGCCTGGATAGACACGTCCAGCGCCGAGGTTGGCTCGTCGGCCACCAGCACCTTGGGTTGCAGCATCATGGCTCGGGCGAGAGCGATACGCTGGCGCTGACCGCCAGAAAACATATGCGGGTAGCGTTGGTAGTGTTCAGGGCGAAGGCCGACCTGTTGCATCATCGCCTGAACCTTCTCTCGTCGTTCGGCTTTGGAGAGGTTGGTGTTGATCAGCAAGGGTTCGGCGAGTTGGTCGCCAATCTTCTGTCGAGGGTTCAACGAAGCATAGGGGCTCTGGAAAACCATCTGCACATCTTTGCGCAGTTGTTTGCGCTGAGCCTTGTTGGCGCCCGTGACTTCTTGCCCGGCAATTTTCAGGGAGCCGGAGGAGGGTTCTTCAATAAGGGTCAGGGCCCGGGCCAGGGTTGATTTGCCACAGCCGGACTCACCCACGACTGCCAGGGTCTTGCCGGCTTCCAGTTCAAAGGAGACGCCATTCAGCGCGCGGACCAGTGCGTGGCCTTTGAACAGGCCACGTGAGACTTCGTAGTGACGGGTAAGCTCACGGGCGGTAAGAACGACGCTCATTACGCCACCTCCTGGTTCAGCGGGTAGAAGCAACGGACCAGGCTGTGGGCCTGTCTGTCCAGGTTCGGACGTTGCTGGCGGCAGTGATCCTGAACGTAGGGGCAGCGCGGTGAGAGCAGGCAGCCCTGTGGTCTGTCATAGCGCCCTGGAACGATACCGGGCAAGGTTGCCAGGCGTGCAGCGCCTTCACTGTGCTCGGGAATGGCCGCCAGCAGCGCTTCGCTGTAAGGGTGCGCAGGCACCTCGAACAGCGTTGGAACCTGGCCAATTTCAACGGCTTGGCCGGCGTACATGACGCATACGCGCCTGGCTGTTTCGGCGACCACGGCCAGGTCATGGGTGATCAGGATCAGGGCCATGTCCTGCTCCTGTTGCAGGTTGAGCAGCAACTCCATGATCTGCGCTTGAATGGTGACGTCCAGTGCGGTGGTCGGCTCGTCGGCGATCAGCAACTTGGGCTCGCCGGCAATCGCCATGGCAATCGCCACGCGTTGGCTCATGCCGCCCGAGAGTTGGTGCGGGTAGGCGTCCAGCCGGCTTTCAGCCGCCGGAATTTCGACTTTCTTGAGGAGTTCCAGCGCCCGCTGGCGGGCTGCCTTGCCGCGCAGACCAAGGTGCTGGCGCAGCACTTCCTCGATCTGAAAACCGACGGTATAGCTGGGATTGAGCGCGGTCATCGGGTCCTGGAAGACCATCGCCAGGTCCTTGCCGACGACCTTGCGCCGTTGCCGCGCGCTGAGCTTGAGCATGTCGTTGCCGTCGAACGTCATGCTGTCGGCGGTGACGATGCCGGGGGCGTCGATCAGGCCCATCAGTGCCATCATGGTCACGGATTTCCCCGAACCGGACTCGCCGACGATGGCCAGCACTTCGCCTTTTTCCACGCTGAGGTCGAGACCGTCGACCACGGGGACCGCCTTGGCATCGCCAAAGCGCACATTGAGATTGTTGATCTGCAACAGTGACATGGGCGTCTCCTCAGGCGGCATTCTTGAGTTTCGGGTCCAGCGCGTCGCGCAGCCCGTCGCCCATCAGGTTGATTGCCAGCACGCTGAGCAAAATGGTCAGGCCGGGCAGGCTCACGACCCACCAGGCGCGCTCGATGTAATCGCGGGCCGAGGCCAGCATGGTGCCCCACTCGGGAGTTGGCGGTTGTACGCCCAGGCCGAGGAAGCCCAGGGCCGCGGCATCGAGGATGGCCGAGGAAAAACTCAAGGTGGCCTGGACGATCAGCGGCGCCATGCAGTTGGGCAATACGGTGATGAACATCAGCCGTGGCAAGCTGGCACCGGCCAGGCGCGCAGCGGTCACGTAGTCACGGTTCAGTTCTCCCATCACCGCGGCACGGGTCAGGCGCACGTAGGACGGCAACGAAACGATGGCAATGGCAATCACGGTGTTGATCAGGCCAGGGCCGAGAATGGCTACGATGGCCACGGCCAGCAGCAGCGAAGGCAGGGCCAGCATGACGTCCATCAGGCGCATGATCGACGGGCCGAGCAGGCGTGGAAAGAACCCGGCCAACAGCCCCATCAGCACTCCGGGAATCAGCGACATGACCACTGAGGACAGGCCGATCAGCAAGGACAGTCGCGAGCCATGGATCAGTCGCGAGAGCAGGTCGCGGCCGAGCTCGTCGGTGCCGAGGATGAACTGCCAGGTGCCGCCTTCGAGCCAGACCGGCGGGGTCAGCAGGAAATCTCGGTACTGTTCGCTTGGCTGATGGGGCGCGACCCATGGCGCGAAGAGCGCACAGAATACGATCAGGCACATGAACAGCAGGCCGGCGAAGGCGCCTTTGTTGCGGGCGAAGGCCTGCCAGAATTCGGTGTACGGCGATGGGTAGAGCAGGCTCTGGTCCACGGCGCTGGGTGGCACGGCAGAGGCGGATTTTACGATTGGGTCAGTCATTGTCTTGGCCTCAGCGCTGGTGGCGAATGCGTGGGTTGACCAGGCCGTAGAGGATATCCACGACGAAGTTCACCAGGATCACCAGGCAGGCGATCAGCAGGATGCCATTCTGTACCACGGGGTAGTCACGGGCGCCGATGGCTTCGATCAGCCACTTGCCGATGCCCGGCCAGGAGAAGATGGTTTCGGTCAGCACGGCGCCGCCGAGCAGGGTGCCGACCTGCAGGCCGAACACGGTCAGAACCGGGATCAATGCGTTGCGCAGGCCATGCACGAAGACCACGCGGGTAGGCGACAGGCCTTTCGCGCGGGCAGTGCGAATGTAGTCCTCGCGCAGCACCTCGAGCATCGAGGAGCGTGTCATGCGTGCAATCACCGCCAGCGGGATGGTGCCCAGGACGATGGCCGGCAGAATCAGGTGCATGAGTGCATCCTTGAAGGCGCCTTCCTCTTCACTGAACAGGGTATCGATGAGCATGAAACCGGTGATGGGCTCGATGTCGTAGAGCGAGCTGATACGCTCGGAAACGGGTGTCCAGCCGAGGCTGACCGAGAAGAACATGATCAGGATCAGGCCCCACCAGAAAATCGGCATGGAGTAGCCGGCCAGCGAGATCCCCATCACCCCGTGGTCGAGTAGCGAGCCGCGCTTGATGGCGGCGACCACCCCGGCCAACAGGCCGAACATGCCAGCAAACAGCAGGGCGGCAAGCGCCAGCTCCAGGGTGGCCGGGAACAGGGTGAGAAACTCTTTCCAGACGCTTTCGCGCGTGCGCAGCGATTCGCCCAGATCACCCTGGGCAAGCTTGCTAATGTAGTCCAGGTACTGCACCGGTAATGGTTTGTTCAGCCCCAGCCGCTCCATGGCTTGTGCGTGCATTTCAGGGTCAACGCGACGCTCGCCCATCATCACTTCGACCGGATCACCTGGTATCAATCGTATGAGCGCGAACGTCAGTAAGGTGATGCCGAAGAAGGTCGGGATCAACAGTCCCAGTCGTCGGGCAATAAAACTAAACATGTTCTGGTGTACCTCATCAGCCGGTTAGGCGTACCCGCCAACGCCCGGATAAGGCGCGGGCGGGCGTTGTTGTTCTACTTCACCAGGGTGGTAGCGAAGTTGTTGGTGGTCAGCGGGCTGATGTGGAAGCCCTCGACGTTCTTGCGCATGGCGGTAAACATCTTCGGATGTGCGATGCTGATCCACGGTTGGTCTTCATCGTACACCGCCAGGGCTTTCTCATAGAGTGCTGCGCGCTCACCCGTGTCGATGGTCTCGCGGGCTTTGGTGATCAGCGCCTGGAAGGTCGGGTTACACCAGCGTGCGTAGTTCTCGCCACTTTTTACGGCGTCGCAGCTCAGCAGCGGGCTGAGGAAGTTGTCCGGGTCGCCATTGTCACCGGCCCAGCCGGTCGAGACCATGTCGGGTTCTCCCTTCTTCGCGCGCTTGAGCATTTCTGCCCATTCCATCACGCGGATGTCGACCTTAAGACCAATCCTGGCCATGTCGGCCTGGAGCATTTCTGCGCTCAATCGCGGGTTGGGGTTGGTCGGGCCACCACCGTTACGGGTGTACAGGGTCAATACGGTGCCTTCCGGTACGCCGGCTTCCTTGAGCAGGGCTCGGGCTTTATCCAGATCCCGGGGCGGGTTCTGGTTGGCGTTGTTGAAGCCAATCAGTGTGGGCGGGTAGGGGTTTATGCCGATCAGCGCGTTGCCTTTGCCAAACAGTTGATCAACATGGGCCTGTTTATCGAAAGCCAGGTTGATCGCTTTGCGTACCCGCACGTCACTGAGGTACTTGTGCTCGGTGTTCAGTGAGATGTAACCGGTGGTCAGGGCCTCCAGTTCATCAACTTTCAGGTCCGGGTCTTTGCGGATACTGGGGATGTCATCGGGCTTGGGGTACAGCGCGACCTGGCATTCATTGGCCTTGAGTTTTTGCAGGCGCACATTGTTGTCGGTGGCGATGGTCAGCACCAGAGGGTCGCTGGGTGGTTTGCCCCGGAAATACTCGGGGTTGGCCTTGAAGCGCACCTGAGCGTCTTTTTTGTAGCGCTGAAAAATGAATGGGCCGGTGCCGATTGGTTGGCTGTTGAGGTTGGCCGTCTTGTTGGTCGCCAGCAACTGGCTGGCATACTCGGCCGAATAGATCGAGGTGAAGGCCATGGCCAGGTCACGCAGGAACGGTGCTTCCGGGCGTGTCAGGGTAAAGGTGACGGTGTGCTCGTCGACTTTCTCGACACCTTTGAGCAGGTCTTTGAAACCCATGCTTTCAAAGTAGGGAAAGCCGACGCTGGCCTTGTCATGCCAGGGATGCTTGGGGTCGAGTTGGCGCTGAAAGCTCCAGAGCACATCGTCGGCATTCAACTCACGGCTTGGGGTGAAGTAGTCGGTTTTGTGGAACTTCACGCCCCGGCGCAGGTAGAACGTGTACGTCAGCCCATCCGGGCTGATTTCCCAGCGCTCGGCCAGGGCCGGTTCGATGTCGGTGGTGCCCGGCTTGAAGTCTACCAGCCGGTTGAACACGGTTTCGGCGGCCGCATCGGCCGTCACTGCGGTGGTGTATTGAACGATGTCGAAGCCTTCCGGGCTGGCCTCGGTACATACCACCAGTGGCTTGGCTGCCACGCCAGCTGCAGTGCTCAACAGTAGGGCTGCCAGGGCAGCCTGAAGGGGTCGCAGTTTCATGAAAGCTCCCAGCGATCAATTAAAGCAGGTTAGTTGCCACGGGCGATTCGTCTAATCCCCCGTGGCCATGCCCCCTAAAGGATGTTGAATGGAATGGTGGTCACGACCCGGAACTCGTCCAGGCTACCGTCGGCCTGGGCCTTGCTGGCACGGTGCGCGGTGTAGGTGGCGCGTACCGTGGTGTCTTTGAGCGAGCCGCTCTGCACGGTGTAACTGCTGCCAATGCCGTACTCGTAGTGGTTTTCACCCTCAAGGCCACGCACGTCGTAGCCCGTGCCCGTGTAGTGCGTGCCGTCGATGCCCCAGCCACGGGCGTTATAGATATTAAACTTCAGCCCCGGAACACCATACCCGGCCATGTTCAGGGTGTAGGCGACCTGCAGGGATTTTTCGTTCGGGCCGTTGAAGTCCGAGAGCAGTGAGTTGGCCAGAAAGATGGCGTTGGTATCATGGAGGTAGTCGAAGTACTCGTTGCCGTTTACCTGCTGGTAGGAAACGCTGAGTTTGTGCGCCTGATGGGTCAGGCCTAGCGACAGGCTGTAGGTGTCATTGTCGATCTCACCCAGTTTGCGTTTACCTTCATCCCGGGTTTTGTAGTAGTTCAGCCCCGTGCTCAGGCTCAGCAGTGCGCTGTCGCCCAGCTCGTGCGTGGCGCCGAAATAGTACTGGTTCCAAAGGTCTTCGACATTGGACAGGTAGAGGCTGGTGTTCAAGCTCTTGAGTGGCTGGTACTTGACGCCGGCCATGCTGATGCGGTCGGTGTACTGGTTGCTGTCGCCATATTCGGAGCGGAACTTGCTCTGGCCTTGCTCGGTTCGGGTCGAGACGCGGTCGAAGGTGCCGGCATCGAACGACAGGTTGTCGAACTCTGCGCTGTGGATGCTGACACCCTGGAAGCTGGAAGGCAGTGCACGGTTGCCAATGTAGGCAATAACCGGCGTGTCGATGGACTGACGGCCTGCTGTGAGGGTGGTGTTGGAGACCCGTGCCTTGAGGTTGGCCAGGCCCATCTTGCTCCATTGGCCGATGACCTCTCCGTCGCGGTGGGTCAGGGTGCGGTTGTTTGGCCCGGCGACGGCGGCGCGGCCTTGCTCAAGCGCAATGGCGTTGTAGGCGGCGACTTCTGTGCTGAAGCCGACAGTGCCTTCGGTGAAACCGGAGGTGTAGTTGAGAATGGTGCCCTGTACCCAGTTGTTACGGCTATGGGTGTCATGACGGCTACCATCACGTTTGTAGTATTTCCACAGGGGTGCACGGGTAGCACGCTCATGGGCATACCAGTTGCGGGTCGAACCGGACAGGCTCTGCCCTTCGATGAAGCCTTTGGCTTCGTTTTGATCGCTGGTGGATTTGACCGTCACCGGGACGAATGCCTGGCTGATGGGTTCTGCCAGGGCCAGTGTGGACAGGCTACTGAGGGATAAGGCCAGTACTGCGTTCTTGGTTCGTCTCAAGGTAAAACTCCCTTTCTTCTCTTTCTATTAACCGTCCAGCCTCGTGAGCCGTGCGGGTACTGCGGTGGAACTGGTTTGGATGAACCAGGCGTTCAATCCACGCTGACACCTGAGAAGTTGTTGCGGCCGAACGGGCTCACCTTGAAGCCCTCGACCTTGGCGCTGAGCGGCTGATTGACGGTCGAGTGAGCGATTGGCGTGATGGGGACCTGTAGCTTCAGGCGCTGTTGGGCTTGCTGGTAGAGCGCGGTACGTTGCACGCGATCGGTGACGGTCTTGGCCTTTTTAACCAGCGCGTCATAGTCCGCATCGCACCACATGGAGTAGTTGTTGCTGCCAATCGCGTCACAGCTGTACAGCGTGCCCAGCCAGTTGTCCGGGTCACCGTTGTCGCCTGTCCAGCCGATCAACGAGATGTCGTGTTCACCGTCCTTGGTGCGCTTGAGGTATTCCCCCCACTCGTAGCTGACGATCTTGACCTTGAAGCCGACCTTGCCCCAATCGGCTTGCAGCATCTCGGCCATCAACTTGGCGTTGGGGTTATAAGGGCGTTGCACGGGCATGGCCCACAGGGTGATTTCGGTCCCTTCCTTGACGCCTGCGGCCTTGAGCAGTTCGCGTGCTTTTTGCGGGTTGTACCCGGCGTCCTTGAGGGTTTCGTCGTACGACCACTGGGTCGGCGGCATGCTGCCGACGGCCAGTTGCCCGGCCTGCTGGTAAACCGCATTGACGATGGCGGGCTTGTTGACCGCCATGTCCAGGGCCTGGCGCACCTGCAACTGATCGAACGGTGCGCGCCGGACGTTGTAGGCGATATAGCCAAGGTTGAATCCGGGCTTTTCGATCACCTGCAGCTTCAGGTCCTGCTTGAGTGCATCGAGGTCGGCCGGGCGCGGATTCAGGGTCACCTGGCATTCGTTCTTGCGCAGTTTCTGGACGCGCACCGATGGGTCGACGTTGATCGAGAAAATCAGGCGCTCGACCTTGACCTGGCTGGGGTCCCAATAGGCTTTGTTGGCCTGGTAGCGAATCTGCGAATCTTTTTGGTAGCGCTGGAAGACAAAGGGGCCGGTGCCAATGGGGTGCTGGTTGATGTCGCTCGGTTTTCCGCTGGCCAGCAACTGGTTGGCGTACTCGGCAGAGAGGATCGAGGCGAAACTCATGGCCATGTTCTGGATGAATGCGGCATCGATGCTGTTGAGGGTAAACCTGACGGTATGCGCGTCGAGTTTCTCCACCTTGGCGATGTTCTTGTCCAGGCTCATGCTCACGAAGTAGGGGAACTCGGTAGGGTAGGCCTGGCGAAACGGATGGGCTTTGTCGAGCATGCGCTGGAAGGTGAACAGCACGTCATCGGCGTTGAACGTGCGGGTAGGGGTGAAGGCCTTGTTGCTGTGGAACGTGACGCCTTCACGTAAGTGGAAGGTGTAGTGCAAACCATCCCTGGATACCTCCCAATGGGTTGCCAGTGCTGGTTTGACGACGGTGCTGCCTCGTTCGAATTCCACCAGTCGGTTGTAGATCGGCTCGGCCGCATCGTTGTCGGTGGCACTGGTGTACTGGGCGGTATCGAAACCTGCGGGGCTGCCTTCCGAGCAGAATACCAGGCTGCCTTTGGCCTGAACCTGAGTGGCCAATGCCAGGGGTGTCTGGGCCAGTAGGCCAAGGCCGAGCAAGGTGGCAAATACGGGTGTGTATCGCATGGCGGTCCCTTTCTTTTCTTCTTGTTGAACAGGTCAGTGGCATGCAGTCGGCCATAAGCTCGCGACTGGCCGGATGCACCTTCGACGTTAGGGGGGCAGGGGGCATTCAGGAAGGTAAGAAAGCGGAGGGTGTAAGTAGGATGTTTCTGATTGATGCGTAGGCTGTGTCTTGATGGGGCGTCGGCAGGATATTGGCCTTCGTTAAAGGCTGGCCCCGGCACGCCGTCTGGCGGTACCGGGGTACCCCCAGTGTCTACTGGCTGATGCCGACCCCGTAGAAGGCATTCAAGGCAAACGGACTGATCTTGAACCCCTGCACGGTTTTACGCATGGGTTGGTAAACCGTTGAGTGCGCGATAGGGGTAATCGGCACCTGGTCCTTGATAATGTGTTGTGCTTGCTTGTATAGCGCGGTGCGCTTGGCTGTGTCGGAGGTGGCCTTGGCTTGCTTGATCAGCGTGTCGTACTCGGTGTTGCACCATTTGGAGAAGTTGTTGCCGTCCACCGCGTCGCAGCCGTAAAGCGTGCCCAGCCAGTTGTCGGGGTCACCGTTGTCGCCGCTCCAGCCGATCAGCATGGCGCCGTTCTCGCCTGCCTTGGCGCGTTTGATGTATTCGCCCCACTCGTAGGTGACGATCTTGGCCTTGATGCCGATTTTGGCCCAGTCCGATTGCAGCATTTCGGCCATCAGTTTGGCGTTGGGGTTGTAGGGGCGCTGAACCGGCATGGCCCACAGGGTGATTTCGGTGCCCTCCTTGATCCCGGCTTCCTTGAGCAATGCCTTGGCTTTTTCCGGGTCGTAGGGGGTGGCCTTGATGGTGTCGTCATACGACCACTGGGTGGGCGGCATGGCATTGACGGCTTCCTGGCCCGCACCCTGATAGACCGAGTCGATGATCTGCTTCTTGTTCACAGCCATGTCCAGAGCCTGGCGTACCTTGAGCTGAGCCATCGGGTTGGGCTCATTGCTGCCCTTGATCTTGTCCATCACGTTGTAGGCGATGTACCCGAGGTTGAAGCCGGCTTGCTCGGGCATTTGCAGGTTCGGGTCGCTTTTCAGCGATTGAATGTCCGCCGGGCGCGGGAACAAGGTGACCTGGCATTCGTTTTTCTTCAGTTTCTGCATGCGTACCGAAGCGTCTGTGGTAATGGCGAAGATCAGGTTGTCCAGCTTCACGTCCTCGGGCTTCCAGTAGTCCTTGTTGCCCTTGAAGCGGATCTGCGCGTCTTTCTGGTACTTGCTGAATACGAAGGGGCCGGTGCCGATCGGCTTCTGGTTGATGTCGGCGGGTTTGCCTTCCTTGAGCAGCTTGTCGGCGTATTCGGCTGATTGAATCGAGGCGAAGCTCATCGCCAGGTTCTGAATGAATGCGGCGTCTACGGTCTTTAGCGTGAATTTGACTGTGTGTTCGTCGATTTTTTCGACTTTGCTGATGTTTTTGTCCATCCCCATGTCGGTGAAGTAGGGGAACTCGGTGGGGTAGGCCTTACGGAATGGCATGTCTGGGTCGAGCATGCGGTTGAAGGTAAACAGCACGTCGTCGGCGTTGAACTCACGGCTTGGCTTGAAGTAGCTGGTGGTATGGAACTTCACCCCCTCACGCAGGTGGAAGGTGTAGCTCAGGCCGTCTTCGGCGGTATCCCAGCGGGTTGCAAGGCCCGGAATAACGGACGTGCCGCCATGTTCAAATTGCGTCAGGCGGTTGAAGACTGTTTCGGCTGAGGCATCGAAGTCGGTTCCGGTGGTGTATTGGCCGGGGTCGAAGCCCGCCGGGCTACCTTCTGAGCAAAACACCAGGTTGCCTGCTGCGAGGGTGAGGGGGGCGCTGGAGAGTAGGCTTGCACCTAGAAGAAGCGGAATGACTGCATGTTTAAGCATGGTGGCCTCATTGTTGTCATTTTGATCTGAGGACGGCCTCGTGAGCCGGCCTGCCGGATACTTAAGCAGGCCCCATTGCCAATGCAATATTCAGCGTACTGAGTATGGGGAAAATGTGGAACGATCGTACATGGATGTCGCGTTGGTATAACTATCTGCCTTGTTTAACGCTTAATCGTGAATGTTTATGTTTTTTTACGATGATTTCGTGTAGGTGCGGCTGCGCGGCGAGTGAAAATCGCCGCGCAGTGAGCGGATGTCAGGGCATTTGTACTTCGATCGTACCGTCGGCATTCATGCTGACCTGGCTGGTACCGGCTTCGACCTGCGGGCTGGGTGCGGCCTCGGCATCCATACTGGCTTTCATCATCATGACTGGGCCACGGGCATAGGGTTGCGGATAGCCACTGCTGTTGAGGTTCAGGTTGAGTACTTTGTAACCCTTGCCGCCCAGTGCCTCGGTGGCCAGTTGCGCACGGCTCTTGAAGGCGTTGACGGCATCTTTGAGCAGTTCATCTTCACTGGCCTTGCGTGTGGCTGGTGCAATGGCAAAGTCCATGCCGGCCATTTTCAGGTCTTGCAGCAGTTCACCGGTCAGTTTCGACAGCGCCGGGAAGTCGGTGCTTTCCAGGCGAAGCTCTGCACGTTCACGCCAGCCGGTAATTCTTTGGCCTTTGGTGTCGTAAATGGGGTAGCTGTTGCGGCTGCCCTGGCTGATTTTGATGTCCTTGACTGAGCGTGCCTGCTCCAGGGCCTTGTTCATGGTTCGGGTGATTTCGGCTGCGAGCTTGCCTGGGTCGCTATTCTGCGCTTCGCTGTACAAGGTTACGCTCATCAGGTCGCGAGCCACTTCCTTGCTGACTTCAGCGCGCAGGGATACTTGATTGTAACGAGGTTCTTCAGCCAGCACCGGGAGGCTGGCCATCAGACCAGCGGCCAATAGCATTGCAGCACTGCGACGAGGGAAATACATGTAGGGCTCCTTGAAAAAAGGCGTGGTTGATGGTCATCCATTTTCACGCAGACACTTAAGACCCTTGGCAGTGTAGCGAGGTTCAAAAATGCCAGTATGGGCCTGTAAAAAACTGTGGTGTGTTGCCGCATCGCTGCAGACCAGGCCTCACCTTCGGTATACTCGCGACGATTCACCTGGAGCACTCATCAGGAGAGCTCATGCTCGCCCCCGTACAAATACTCTCTGCTACCCGTCAGAACCTCTGGCGCCTGACGTTCATCCGCATTCTGGTTTTGGCGGCCCAGGCCGGTTCCGTGGCCGTTGCCTACTGGACTGATCTGCTGCCGCTGCCGTGGCTGTCGTTGGTTATCACGCTGGGCTTGTCGACGTTGCTCTGCGCCTTCACGGCCTTGCGCTTGCGCCTTTCCCTGCCCGTCACCGAGCTGGAGTACGCCTTTCAGCTGGCTTGTGATCTGCTTATTCACAGCGCCCTGTTGTATTACTCCGGCGGGTCGACCAATCCGTTTGTCTCGTACTACCTGGTACCGCTGGCCATTGCTGCCGTGACCTTGCCGTGGGTCTACTCACTGATCCTGTCAGGCATCGCACTTATCGCTTACAGCCTGTTGCTGGTGCAGTTCTATCCGCTGGAAACCTTCCCGGTTGCACGGGAAAAAATGCAGATATATGGCATGTGGCTGAGCATTGCGCTGGCTGCAGCGGTGATTACCTTCTTCGCCGCCAAGATGGCCGAGGAGCTGCGCCGTCAGGAGCAGTTGCGCGCCCAGCGTCGCGAGGAAGGCCTGCGTGACGAGCAGTTGCTGGCCGTCGCCACCCAAGCGGCAGGCGCGGCCCACGAGTTGGGAACCCCGCTGGCGACCATGAGTGTGTTGATCAAGGAAATGCGCCAGGACCATTCCGACCCGCTACTGCAGGAAGACCTGCAAGTGCTGCAGGATCAGGTCAAACTGTGCAAGGAAACCTTGCAGCAACTGGTGCGTGCCGCCGAAGCCAACCGGCGCATGGCCGTGGAAGATCAGGACGTCACCTTCTGGCTTGACGAGGCACTGAACCGCTGGCACTTGATGCGCCCAGAGGCGAGTTACCGCTTCCAGCGACTTGGCCAAGGCAGCATACCGCGCCTGGCACCACCACCGGATCTGACCCAGGCGCTGCTGAACCTGTTGAACAATGCCGCCGATGCCTGCCCGGATGGGCTTGAAGTTCATCTGGACTGGAACGACCAGGACATCGTGATCAACATCCGCGACCATGGCCCCGGCGTGCCGGTGGCCATCGCCGAGTCGATCGGGAAACCCTTTTTTACCACCAAGGGCAAGGGCTTCGGCCTGGGCCTGTTTCTGAGCAAGGCCAGCGTCACGCGTGCTGGTGGCTCGGTAAAACTCTATAGTCACGAGGAAGGCGGTACGCTGACCGAGCTACGCCTGCCGCGTGATGCGCGAGGAGATCAACAATGAATGATGAAACCCAGGTCGAAGGCGAAGAGCTGCCGCATCTGTTGCTGGTGGACGATGATGCCACCTTTACCCGCGTGATGGCCCGAGCCATGAGCCGTCGCGGTTTTCGTGTGAGCATTGCTGGCTCGGCTGAAGAAGGGTTGGTGCTGGCTCAGCAGGACATCCCCCACTACGCGACACTGGACCTGAAGATGGAAGGCGATTCGGGCCTGGTGCTGCTGCCCAAGCTGCTCGAACTCGATCCGGAAATGCGCGTGGTCATTCTGACCGGCTATTCAAGCATTGCTACCGCGGTTGAGGCGATCAAGCGCGGCGCCTGCAACTACCTGTGCAAACCCGCTGACGCTGACGACGTGCTGGCTGCATTGTTGTCCGAGCACGCAGACCTGGACAGCCTGGTACCGGAAAACCCGATGTCGGTGGACCGCTTGCAGTGGGAGCACATTCAGCGGGTACTCACCGAGCATGAGGGCAATATCTCTGCGACGGCCCGGGCACTGGGCATGCACCGCCGCACGTTGCAGCGCAAGCTGCAAAAGCGCCCGGTCCGACGCTGAGCGGTATCAGATCTCGCTACCGTGTTTTGCCAGGGCCTGACGGATCAGGCCTAGTACTTCCGTCGGGTGCTCCGCTCTTTTTATGGATGTTGCACAGTCCAGGGGAGCGCTAGCGTAGTAATCGACGCAGATGAAATCATCCACAAGGCCATTAACCAGTACACGATGGTCTGCGGCGCCATCCCCGACGATGATTACAGGCCCATTCAGACGGCCTTTGGCCCGCCATTCGCGCACAATTGCAGACTTGCCTTTGCTTGAACTCAGCAAGGGAGAGGGGCGAATGGCCAGTGCGCGCGAGCCAAGCCAGAAAAAACGGTTGGCGATGACGTGCTGCGGGTTGATCCCCCATGATGCTGCCAGCGGCACGATCCACTCCATGTAACCGCCCGAGATGATGTGTATACCGACCTGCTGTTCTTGAAGGTGGCGCAGGGTTGTGCGCAGCGCCTCAGGCAGGCAGTTTGCCTGTTCGCGGATGTAGCGTTGAACATGCTCTCGGCGGATTCTGGGGATGATTTTCATCAGTGTCAGCAATTCTGCCAGGCTGGCCTGGCCTGCCAGAGCCTTTGGGGCGATGTGGGCAAGCCGTTGAATCACTTGCGGCGCGTCCTGGCATCCTTCCAGGCTGAGCTTGATGACTTCGACTGTGCTTTCGCCGGGAAGCAGTGTCTGGTCAAAATCGAAAATCACGTGAGCTTTCATGGCTGAAGCCTGCGCTGTTCAAGGTCGTGGTACTTGTCTTCGCGTGTCCACTGAGTGGCGGCTATCTGCAGGTGCTGAGCGATGGCGTTCTGTACTTGATCGGCGAAGTCCTGATCTGACTGCTCCGCAGCGGGTGACTGGTGGGCGAGAAAGGTCAGTTCAAATTCGAGCCAGGGCATGGCCAGGAGCCGCAGGAATTTCATCGCGCCCGGATCTTCAAGCGGGTTGGGGTTCAGTCCCAGGGGTGTTTTGAGCTTCATTGCCAGTGGTACCACCGGGCGACGGCGCACCATGAACTCCGGGCGAAAACGGAAAAGGCCTTTGCCGTTATTGATGGTCGCTTCGGGGGTGATGTAGAGCGCCGTGCCTTCGGGGGCGCGTTGCCATTGTCGGAAATGCCCGGCGAGTTGCCGTTTATCATCGGTCACTTGCCAGTAGCTTGAGCCTGAGCACTGAAACAGCAGGTGCCCGGTCAGTTTGCCGATGATGCTGTCGGTTTTTACCACCATCACCGTGGCGAAAGGCATTGCCAGTACCGGGTAGTGATCAAACACGCTGATGTGATTGAGCGCGACGACGCAGCCGTCAGTATGCTGCCCTACCTGCTGAGGCGTCATCGCGCACTTGATGCGTATATTCATGGCTTTCAAGAGGCATCGATACAGCGCCCTTTTACCAGCGCGAGGTAAAACCAGTGCGATCAGGCTAGCCAAGAACAGACTGAACAGGCGCAGTACCAGAAGTATGATGCCTACAGGCAGGTACAGGTAACGCAGTACGGCGGATACACCGCTACGGGGTTGCCAGGCGCTCATGTCCGAAAGGTCACTGACCCGAGGGGTAATCCGTTCATTCGATTGCTTAGACATTTGCATGGTGCGCGCCCTGTTTAGGCGCTTCAAGAGCGCGTTCACGTTTCTGTTCAAAGTAGTTGATCAAGGATTCGATACGGGCGGCGTTCTTGGCGCGGACTTCGAGGATTTTTTGTTTGGTGACATCGATTTTCACATGCGGACCAAACGGGGTTTCGATAATGCAATCCGGAAGCACTTCCAGGTTCAGCAGTTTTTTGTTCATGTTGAGTGCTGCAGTGTGCTTCAGGTTTGTCAGTGTATAAACTTTCTCAAACCCCAATGTTTCAAAGGCATAGGTGACGGCCATATGAGCGGCGGTGAAGGGATAAGGTGTTCCCCAGTAGGGCTTTAAAAAGCGCATTCCAAAGTTTATTCCCCACTCTTTTTCAGCAAACCCCGCGTAGCCTATGAAGGGCGAGCCAAGGCCAAGGCTTACTGCCCAGCGCGACCAGCCTTGTTTGGCGTGCGCTTCCTGGAAGGTCGCCACTTCGGCGGCGGCATCCTGCTCGGTTCGTGTGGTGCCAGCAGAAATGAATTGCATCGTTTCACTGTCGCTTACCAGTGAGGCGTAACCCTGTATATCCGCTGCATCCCACGTTCTTAAGGTTAATCCAGGCGGTTGCAGGAGCTGAGTGCAACACGGTTATTGAATTGAAGCCGGAGCATCATGCCGCATTGCCATGGCATTTTG
>NZ_PJQQ01000046.1:0-31690 GCF_002858665.1 Pseudomonas sp. FFUP_PS_473 | reverse complement strand
GAAGCAGTTGAACACCTGGGTCAGTTTTCAGTCGGCAGAACAGCCTCTACTGGGTCAGTTTTCGGTCAGCGGCAACAACCATTGCCTTGTGAGCGGTTTTTCTCAGACCAGACGACCTTGAGCGCCTCCTCAATGGTACTGCTCAGAATGTGTTCAAAATCGTCTTGGTCAATGGCAAGGGCTGTTTCCTTGTTCCAACCGCTCTGAAACATCATGAACATGAGGATTGCCGTCATGTCCACAATGTTTGGATAATAGAGGCTGAGTACATCGTCAACGTTAAGCAACTGTACTGAACGGCCATCAGTGCGGTTCGCGGTTGTCAGGCGATGAATGATGATTTTGATTACGTCATCGCAGCCTTCTTCAATCACTGTGGTCTTGGAGTGGCGATATTTATCATATAGTACTTTTTTGTCGAAGCCGAAAGGGTAGTTGTGGGTGATGAAGGTCTTTATTGCACGCGCGTAATCTATCCTCCACTGCGCAAAGCCGCCAGTATCAAAAGGATCTTTTTCGCCAGGGAGGACATAGTTGCAACTGTCGCGCGCGTAAATGTCTCGGAATTTTTTGAGAGCATCTTTATCCGTGGCTAACGAGCGAAGTTCGGCATCGTTGCAGTTAGCGAGGCGAGCGCGAAATTGGGGGGATTTGGCTTTCCTATCGCCTGTGACTATATAGCAGTGCCATTCGAACATTCTGCGCTTCGTTGGCGCGGGACGCACCACATCTAAGATCTCGGCGGCAGTGTATGGCTGGGCGCCTTCGACCTCCCGCCTGAAATCAAACTTCCTGTTCAGCGTTGCCAAGTGACCTTGAAATGCCTTTACGAAGTTATCGAATCCTTCACGAGAGAGCGGGGGGGTTCCCTTGCTTCTATTGGTCGGAACAGTCGGCAGCAGCAAGCGGGGTAGCTCACCCGTTTCGTCAGCGACGGCTTTACAGGCCGCCTTAAACTTCTCGGCTGTAGCAATCGGAATGTCTTTGTCCCGCAGGTATTCCATGTAACCGTAGAAAACTTCGCCCGAGAGGTCGACGAATTTTTTGATGTGCAGAGGCGTGGGGTTAAGAGCGTTATGCTTTTTTACGTAATCGAGCATATGCTCGATGCCTGAGCGCAAAAGATAGCCATTGGAGTGCGTACGGTCTGGTACGTAATTGATGAAAACGAAGTGGAGCTTTTGGCACAAGTCCGAGTTTGGGCACCAATGCTCGCTCTGCATGTAGCGGCATGGAATCTCGACATCGTTTGATGAAACGACGCGTGGAATTGACTCACCGTCGTCGATCACGGCCTCGGGCGGATTGATTGGGCCGAGATCATCGCCTTTGGGGTCAAAGGCTTCGCTTTCCAAGGCTGCTTCGTTTTCACTGGCTGTCATGATTGGTCTTCTTCTTTTTATTGTTTGTTCTTGTTGTTCTTAGGGTGTGTTGCTTTGTCGGTTGCTTGTGGTCTGTCGCCATGCGTGCTGGACGGCTGCCTGTAGGTCATCCAGGGAGCCCGCGTTCGTTATAAGAAGGTCGTCGGGTACTTGGGCAATGCCACGCTCAGACGAATGTGCGTTCACCTTCTGAAGGTTTGGGCGAACGATGTGCCAAATCAGGCCATTGTGCTCACGAAGGAAGGCGGCTTCGTTTTCGAAGCGGATGTCCTTGAAGATCACGGTCGTAGCATCAGCAGGGATCTTGCTGCGCGGCTTCAGCTGCTCGACAGGGCGCTTGGCGCGACGTGTGTCGTAGTCCGGGTACAAGGCGTATGCATGGCCTTTGAGTAGATCGATGGCTTCAGCAGGTGAAAGCCCCCAGGTGGGATCTTGGCTGGTCAGAAGCTCTGGGTCTGAAAGCTGCTCGTCGCTGAAGTCAAAGATGGCTCGGGCGGCTAGGGTAAACGGGGTATCGTTTGGCTTTGAGGGTGAGGCCTTGTTCGCACCGGTCTGTGGCGTCTCAGGTGGATTGATTTCGCGTTCCGCTCGGATCAGCCAGTGGTCTGGGTTATGATTGCGCATCCATTCGGTACCAACCGTCTGGAAGAATTCTCTTGGAGAGCGGCCCCACAGATCGATGGGCTGCTCCTTGATGTCATCGCACCATGTCTCGTCTTCGGTGAGACCAAACAGCGCCTGGCAGCCAAGCTTGAGAGGATCGGCAAGCGCATAGGCAGCAACCCCTGGGTAGCTCAGCAACATCGTAGCTACGGTGTCCTTACCTGACCGAGCTAGGGCTGCGAGGCCGATGATTGTTCGCATGTCGTACTCCCCGTTTGCTGTCCGCACCCTTGTGTTTACTGGGCTTCAAGGGCGTTTACGTTTTAGAGAAAGGATTATAACCCTACTGTGTTTACGTTTGGTGAAAACCGAAAACAAGATGCGACCTACGCTTATCAGGGTGGCGGTCGCGGCTTGTCGCTAGAGCGCATTGCCACGCTTGAGCAGTTCGTTCAGGGTGAGTTGCGCCCTGACCTGACCCTGGTGTTCGATCTGCCGGTGGAGGTTGGCCTGGCGCGCGCTGCCGCGCGTGGCCGTCTCGACCGCTTCGAGCAGGAGGGGCAGGCGTTTTTCGAGGCTGTGCGTCAGGCTTATCTGGCGCGTGCCGAGGCCACGCCTGCGCGTTATCGCCTGATCGATGCCGCCTTGCCGCTGGAGCAGGTGCAGCGTGCCATTGATGCCTTGCTGCCTGAAATCCTGGAGCGTTGCCGTGGCTGAGGCCTACCCTTGGCAGGACGCGCTGTGGCAACAGTTGGCAGGGCGTACGCAGCATGCTCATGCCTACCTGCTGCACGGTCCTCAGGGCATCGGCAAGCGGGCGTTGGCCGAGCGCCTGATGGCCTTGCTGTTGTGCCAGCGTCCCAAGGGGCTGCAGGCCTGCGGTGAGTGCAAGTCATGCCTGTTGCTGGCGGCTGGCAGCCATCCGGACAACTATGTCCTGGAGCCGGAAGATACCGACAAGCCGATCAAGGTCGATCAGGTGCGTGACCTGGTGTCGTTCATCGTCCAGACTGCCCAGTTGGGTGGTCGCAAGGTGGTGCTGATCGAGCCGGTAGAAGCGATGAACATCAATGCGGCCAACGCCCTGCTCAAGAGCCTTGAGGAGCCGTCCGGCGATACCGTGTTGTTGTTGGTGAGCCACCAGCCCAGCCGGCTGCTGCCGACCATCAAGAGCCGCTGCCTGCAGCAAGCTTGCCCATTGCCGGGTTTCGAGCAGAGCCTGGCCTGGCTCGGCAAGGCGTTGCCCGACAGTGACGAGCAAGAGCGCCTGGAGTTGTTGACCTTGGCTGCGGGCTCGCCGCTTGCGGCTGTCGGCTTGCAGGCACAGGGCGTGCGCGAGCAGCGTGCGCTGGTGGTCGACGGGGTGAAGAAGTTGCTCAAGCAACAGTCGTCGCCCAGCCAGCTTGCCGAGGCCTGGAGCGCGGTGCCGCTGTTGTTGCTGTTCGACTGGTTTTGCGACTGGTCCAACCTGGTCCTGCGCTACCAGTTGACCCAGGATGAGGAGGGGCTTGGCCTCGCTGACATGCGCAAGGTGGTGCAGTACCTTGCGCAAAAAAGCAGCCAGAGCAAGGTGCTGGAAATTCAGGACTGGATTCTTGCCCAGCGCCAGAAGGTGCTGGCCAAAGCCAATCTTAACCGCGTGTTGCTGCTCGAGTCCTTGCTGGCCTCATGGGCGATGCTTACGGCTCAGCGCTGAGCGCCGATTTTTCAATTACTTCTGTGTAAAGACCTCATGCTTGTAGATTCCCATTGCCACCTCGACCGTCTCGACCTTACCGCCTGCCAGGGCTCTCTGGATGCTGCCCTGGATGCTGCCAGGGCGAGGGGGGTTGGGCACTTTCTGTGCATTGGCGTCAGTGCGGAGAATGCCGCAGCGGTGAAGGCAGTCACTGAGCGCTACGGTGATGTCGACTGTTCGGTAGGGGTTCACCCACTAGACCTGGCACCCGGTGCCGAGCCGGCCCTGGACTGGTTGCTGCAGGAGCTGAATCACCCCCATGTCGTGGCGATCGGTGAGACCGGCCTGGATTATCACTACGAGCCTGAAGCTGCCGAGCTGCAGCAGGACTCTTTTCGCCTGCACCTGGATGCCGCGCGTATCACCGGCAAGCCGGTGATCGTGCATACCCGTGCGGCGCGCGCTGATACCCTGGCACTGCTGCGTGAAGCTGCATTGCCGCAGGCTGGCGTGCTGCATTGCTTTACCGAGGACTGGGACATGGCCAAGGCTGCGTTGGACCTGGGTTTCTACATTTCCCTTTCCGGCATCGTCACCTTCCGTAATGCGGATGCCTTGCGCGATGTCGCACGCCAGGTGCCGGTCGATCGCCTGCTGGTGGAAACCGACTCGCCGTACCTTGCGCCGATTCCATACCGCGGCAAGCCAAACCTGCCGCAGTATGTGCGGGAAGTGGCGGAGTTCGTTGCCATGCTGCGTGGGGAAACCTACGAGCGGCTTGCCGAGCAGACTACAGCTAACTTCAAGCGCCTGTTTCCATTGGCGCGTGTCGCCAAGCACTGAATCGCAGGCAAAAAAAACCCGGGTTCTGGGGGGTGAATCCGGGTTAAGACCATTAGGAGTAAAACAAAGGTACTCAATCCTTTCGCACCTTTATCAGCGCGACACTTGGGGGGGGGTATGCCGCGCTAACAGTTCAAGTATTGGTCAGGATTGGCGCTATTCCACTGCAGGTTGGTCGATTTTTAAACAAATTTGGAATACGCGTGGGGTTGTTGAGCACTCATTGCTCTGCAAGCCGGCTTACCAAGGCCAGTGTTTCGTCGATCACGCGCTTATCTGTGTAAAAATGTGGGGAAAAGCGTATACCCGGTCCTCGCGGTATGCAGGCGACCTGTTCGGCTTTGAGTGACTGGTACACCTGCGCATGTTCCTGGCCATCGATGCTGAACGAAACAATCCCGGCGCGGCGGGAGGGCTCCAGTGGGCTGTGCAGGCGCACGCCGGGGATGGCGGCAAGCCCATTGCTCAGCCATTGCACGCGTTCTTCGATGGCGCTGGCCACGCGCTCCATGCCCACTTCTTCCAGCAACGACAGGCTGGCCTCCAGGGCCACAGCACCGAGCATGTTCGGGCTGCCACATTCAAAGCGCCGTGCACTGCGCGCCGGTTCCCAGGTGGTACGGTTGTAATCACCCATATGTTCAAGCATATGCCAGCCATACTCGCTGAGCTCCAGCTGTGGCCGAATTTCGGCGCGGCAGTAGAACACCCCGAGCCCCTCCGGGCCGAGCATCCACTTGTGGCCGTCAGCCATGGCAAAGTCGCAGTCATAGGCCTGGACATCAAAGGGCAGGGCGCCCAGTTGCTGAATGGCATCGATGCAGAACAGCACGTTGCGCTCGCGGCAGCCGCGCCCCAGGCGCGTAAGGTCCAGGCGAAGCCCGCTGGCGAACTGCACGGCACTGATTGCCAGTAGCCGCGTGCGCGCATCACAGGCCTCCAGCAGGTCGCCTTCCGGGTCGTGGCCCTTGAGGCTGACTTGTCGGACCTTCACGCCTTGGTTGGCCAGCGCCTCCCAGACCACCCGATTGGAAGGGAACTCCTCATCGCTGATGACGATTTGATCGCCAGCCTGCCAGTCGAGGCCGAAGGCGACGAACGACAGTGCTTCCGAGGTGTTTTTGACCAGCGCGATATCATCCGTCGACGGTGCGTTCGTCAGGCGCTTGAGCCGTTCGCGAAGTCTCTGCTCCATGGCCATCCAGTCTGGATAGTCGCGGGCGCCGATCAAAACGTTCTCGTTGGCGAAGCGTGAGACCGCCTCGCTCGCGCGTTTTGGCCAAGGGGCGACGGCGGCATGGTTCAGATAGCGGAGGCCGTCAGCGTGTGGGAACTCATCATGAAACATAGACATGGTTGGATGATCCGTGCATTTTGGCGCAAGTTAGGCATAATACCTGGCTTCGATTTTGATCCAGTCCTTCTTATGCAGAAAGAACCTCGTAAGGTCCGTGAGTTTCGTCGCCGTGAGCAAGAGATTCTCGACACCGCGCTCAAGCTGTTTCTCGAACAGGGTGAAGACAGTGTCACCGTCGAGATGATCGCTGATGCTGTCGGTATCGGCAAAGGCACGATCTACAAGCACTTCAAGTCCAAGGCGGAGATCTACCTGCGCCTGATGCTCGACTATGAGCGCGATTTGAACCAATTGCTGCACTCTGCCGACGTCGACCGCGATAAGGAAGCCCTGTCGCGTGCCTATTTCGAATTCCGGATGCGTGATCCGCAGCGCTACCGGTTGTTCGACCGCCTGGAAGAAAAGGTGGTCAAGGGCAATCAGGTGCCGGAGATGGTCGAGGAGCTACACAAGATCCGCGCATCCAACTTCGACCGTCTGACCCTGTTGATCAAAGGGCGCATCAGTGAAGGCAAGCTTGAGGATGTCCCGCCATACTTCCATTACTGTGCCGCCTGGGCGTTGGTGCATGGTGCCGTAGCGCTCTATCACTCGCCGTTCTGGAGCAATGTGCTGGAAGATCAGGAAGGCTTTTTCCAGTTCCTGATGGATATCGGTGTGCGTATGGGCAACAAGCGCAAGCGTGACCCCGAAGCCTCCGGTAACTGAGCCGCTCGGCAGAGCTTTAGTGCTACTGGCGTGAGTCACTCGGGAATATACTCGAGGATGAGGCTTGCAAATACCTGATTTTTGAGTCAGGTTTTGCAAGCCAACTTCATTCGTGCCGGAGTCATCATGATCGTCGATCATCAAGGCAGACGCTTTCGCAATTTGCGTGTCAGCCTTACTGCCGCCTGCAACTACGCCTGCACCTATTGTGTGCCGGACGGCAAGCGGCTGGTCGCGGCTCAGGATGAGCTGTCGGCTGAGGCAATGGCGCGTGGTGTTGCCTACCTGATCGAGGCGGCCGGTATCGAGCGCCTGCGCATCACGGGCGGGGAACCGCTGGTCAGCCCGAAACTTGAAGCCTTTCTCAAGGCCGTTGCCGGTTTCGGCCTGGATGAAATCAGCCTGACCACCAACGGCCAATTGCTGGCGCGCAAGCTGCCGTTGCTGATAGAGGCCGGAATTGCGCGGCTTAACGTCTCCCTCGATACCCTGAATGCCGAAGCCTTTCGCAGCATCGCGCGTGGCGGCGACCTGGCCACTGTGCTCGACGGCATGCGTCAAGCCAGCGCTGCGGGAATGAAGATCAAGGTCAATATGGTGCCGCTGAACGGGCAGAACCTTGATCAGGTGCTACCGCTGCTGGATTACTGCCTGGAGCACGGCTATGAGCTTCGCTTCATCGAGTTGATGCGCATGGGGCATCTGGCGCGCGACAGTAATGCCTTCTTGCAGCAGTTTGTTGGCCTGCAGCAGTTGCTGCAGGTAATTGGTGAGCGTTACGAGTACTTGCAGGCCGATGCGCCGGTCGATGCGACCGCCTTGCGCTACTGCATTCCCGGCCAGGGCTTCTTTGGTGTGATTGCCAATGAAAGCGTGCCGTTTTGTCGTACCTGCTCGCGTTTGCGGTTGTCGTCCACAGGCTGGTTGCATGGCTGCCTCTCTTCCAGCAATCGTCACTATGTCGGTGATCTTCTGGACAAGCCGCGCCACCAGGCGCTTCCCGCGTTGCAGGGCTTGCTGGTCAAGGCATTGGCTGACAAGCAGTCGGTGGCCTTCTCCGGTGGTGCAACAGTGATGAAAATCATCGGCGGTTAACCCGGTCCTTCGGGAGCTGGCGCAAAATCTGCATCTGCCGACTATTCGCCGGTTTTCCGTCGCCGGCCATTGGAGGAAAGATGCGTAGCCTGGTTGTGCTGCTGGCGCTGACGGCGCTGAGCGGCTGCATGAATGTCAGCGATATGGGCGAGGGTGCCCGTTACCATTTGAGCGATGCCGGCTTGCTCGACCACAGTGAGACTCGGCGCTCGATGTCATTGCGGCTGCAACCCGACTCGTTTATCTATATCGGTCAGGGGGCGTTCGTACCGCCTGGCGGCGCTTACCCGCGCCCTAACGTTGTGGCTGAAGAGGCGTTCAAGGGGTTCATTGAGTACTTCCCGATGGTGCGTCGTGCTCAGGGGCCGTTGGGGCTCGAAGACGCGTTGAATGAGGCGCGGTCAGTGGGGGCGCATTACCTGTTGTATGCACGCTTTGCCAAGGCCGATGACCGTATTGGCAATGGCGACGAATGGTATGACCAGCAGGCGGTCGATCGTCTGGGGATCGACACCGGTGTGATTCAGTTGATGTTGATCGAAACCAATACCCGCTACTTGATCGATACGGCTCGGATCAAGAGTCGTGGCGGTTTGCTGACGTTCCACGACAATAAACCGGAAGATTTGCTTGCCCAGCCGCTGGAAGACTACGCTCGCAGCCTGTTGGGCATGAGTCTTTGAGGAAGGGATGATGGACGGTACCGGCAAGGCTAACGATTTATTGGCGCAGATCCCCAAAACAGAAAAGGGGCTGCCACCGGTGCATCTGTGGAATCCGGACTTCTGTGGCGATATCGACATGCGTATCGCCCGTGATGGCACCTGGTACTACATGGGTACCCCGATCGGTCGCAAGCCGATGGTTCGGTTGTTCTCGACCATCATCCGTCGAGATGGCGATGACTACTTCCTGATTACGCCGGTAGAAAAGGTAGGTATCAAGGTTGACGATGCGCCTTTCGTTGCTGTCAGCCTGGAGGTGCAGGGGAGTGGCGAGCAGCAACTGCTGCGCTTTACCAGCAACGTCGACGAGCAGGTCGATGCCGGTGCTGAGCACCCATTGCGTTTTGAAATTGACCCGCTAACGCAGGAGCCTTCGCCCTACGTACACATGCGCAGCAACCTTGAAGCGCTTATCCACCGCAATGTGTTCTACCAGTTGGTGGAGCTGGCGGTGCATCGGCGGATTGATGAGGAAGACTGGCTGGGTGTGTGGAGTGGGGGGCGTTTCTTCCCGATCGGTCGAACCTGATAGCGCGGTCGTTCAGCACATTGATTGTCAGTATGGATTGTCAGTGTGCTGAAACGAAAAAAACCTCCAGTGCTTGCGCAACTGGAGGTTTTTCATATGTTTGGCTCCGCGACCTGGACTCGAACCAGGGACCCAATGATTAACAGTCATTTGCTCTACCGACTGAGCTATCGCGGAATCTGTGGCGTATCTTACTGATTGCTAAGGGGAAGTCAAGCTTTTGCTAACTTCCCCTTGGCAAAAAACAGCTTACAACACCTCGACGATTGCCTTGGTCACCACGTGAATGTTGCTCTGGTTCAGCGTGGCGACGCAAATGCGGCCGGTATCCAGGGCATAGATACCGAATTCGCTCTTCAGGCGGGCAACCTGCTCAACTGTCAGGCCGGAGTAGGAGAACATCCCGCGCTGGCGACCGACGAAGCTGAAGTCGCGCTTGGCGCCGTACTCGGCCAGCAGTTCGACCATCTGCTTGCGCATGCCGTGGATGCGCTGGCGCATTTCACCCAGCTCGGCTTCCCACATGGCACGCAGTTCCGGGCTGTTGAGCACGGCGGCGACGATGCTTGCACCGTGAGTCGGTGGGTTGGAGTAGTTGGTGCGAATAACGCGTTTGACCTGCGACAGTACCCGCGCGCTTTCTTCCTTCGACTCGGTCACGATGGACAGTGCGCCAACGCGCTCACCGTACAGCGAGAACGACTTGGAGAACGAGCTGGAAACGAAGAAGCTCAGGCCCGATTCAGCGAACAGGCGCACAGCAGCGGCGTCTTCGGTGATGCCGTCGCCAAAGCCCTGGTAGGCCATGTCGAGGAATGGCACGTGACCTTTGGCCTTGATGACCTCCAGGACGTTTTTCCAGTCTTCTGGGCTCAGGTCGACGCCAGTCGGGTTGTGGCAGCAGGCGTGCAGGACGATGATGGAACCCGACGGCAGGGCGTTCAGGTCTTCCAGCATGCCGGCGCGGTTTACGTCATTGGTGGCGGCATCGTAGTAACGGTAGTTCTGTACCGGGAAACCAGCGGCTTCAAACAGCGCGCGGTGGTTTTCCCAGCTTGGGTCACTGATGGCGACGACAGCGTTTGGCGACAGTTGCTTGAGGAAGTCGGCACCAATCTTCAGTGCGCCGGTACCACCGACGGCCTGGGTGGTGATCACGCGGCCAGCGGCCAGCAGTGGCGACTCGGCACCGAACAGCAGCTTCTGTACCGCCTGATCGTAGGCAACAATGCCGTCGATTGGCAGGTAGCCGCGGGAGGCGTGCAGGGCTGCGCGTTGGGTTTCGGCTTCGATGACCGCGCGCAGCAGTGGAATGCGCCCCTCTTCGTTGCAGTAGACCCCTACACCCAAGTTGACCTTGTTGGTGCGGGTATCGGCGTTGAATGCTTCGTTGAGGCCCAGAATGGGATCGCGTGGTGCCAGCTCGACAGCGGAAAACAGGCTCATTATTACCTTGGCTCTGAATGGAGGGTGAAAGAGGTCGCACGCTCCAGTCGGATGCACTAGAGCGGTGCATAAACGGGGAGTCAGTATAGTGATACCCATCGGTCACGGCGACAGCCTGACGCAGCTTTTCCTGCTGTTTGGCCGATTATTTTTTTACCGTTAGTCGATTTACCGGGTTGAATGCAGGAAAAGCACCGCATGTCAGGTTGAAACTGGCGTCAGGTGCCCTTCATTCGGTATAAATACTGTCTATAAATACAGTTGCCTGTATCCGTACATTTCAGGGGTTTGTCATGTCCGAGTTTCAACTCGTCACCCGTTTCCAGCCAGCTGGTGATCAGCCAGAAGCCATCCGCCTGATGGTCGAAGGTATCGAGGCCGGGCTTGCACATCAGACCCTGCTCGGTGTGACCGGCTCTGGCAAGACGTTCAGCATTGCCAACGTCATCGCTCAGGTTCAGCGGCCAACATTGGTACTGGCGCCGAACAAGACCCTTGCAGCGCAGTTGTACGGCGAATTCAAGGCGTTTTTCCCGAACAACGCCGTGGAGTACTTCGTTTCGTACTACGACTACTACCAGCCTGAGGCCTATGTACCGTCGTCTGACACCTTCATCGAGAAAGATGCGTCGATCAACGACCATATCGAGCAGATGCGCCTGTCGGCGACCAAGGCGTTGCTGGAGCGACGCGACGCGATCATCGTGACCACCGTGTCCTGCATCTACGGTCTGGGCAGCCCGGAGACCTACCTGAAAATGGTGCTGCACGTGGACCGTGGCGACAAGCTCGACCAGCGTGCCTTGCTGCGTCGTCTGGCCGACCTGCAGTACACCCGCAATGAAATGGATTTTGCCCGTGCCACCTTTCGCGTGCGCGGCGATGTGATCGATGTGTTTCCGGCCGAATCGGACCTGGAGGCCATTCGCATCGAGTTGTTCGATGACGAAGTGGAGAACATTGCCGCGTTTGATCCCTTGACTGGCGAAGTGATTCGCAAGCTGCCGCGCTTCACCTTTTACCCCAAGAGTCACTACGTCACTCCGCGTGAAACCCTGCTGGAGGCGGTGGAGGGCATCAAGGAGGAGCTCAAGGAGCGTCTGGAGTACCTGCACAAGGCGAACAAGCTGGTCGAGGCGCAGCGTCTTGAGCAGCGTACCCGTTTCGACCTGGAGATGATCCTCGAGCTGGGCTACTGCAACGGTATCGAAAACTACTCGCGCTACCTCTCGGGACGTCCTGCCGGTGCGCCGCCGCCGACCTTGTACGACTACCTGCCCGATGACGCCTTGCTGGTCATCGACGAATCCCACGTCAGTGTTCCTCAGGTTGGCGCCATGTACAAAGGCGACCGTTCGCGCAAGGAAACCCTGGTCGAGTACGGTTTTCGCTTGCCGTCGGCGCTGGATAACCGACCGATGCGTTTCGATGAATGGGAGAGCGTCAGCCCCCAGACCATTTTTGTCTCGGCAACCCCGGGGCCTTACGAGGCCGAGCATGCGGGGCGGGTGGTTGAGCAAGTGGTGCGGCCGACAGGGCTGGTCGATCCGCAGGTCGAGATACGTCCGGCAACCACGCAGGTGGACGATCTGCTTTCGGAGATCCGCAAGCGTGTCGCGGTCGAGGAGCGAGTGCTGGTGACCACCCTGACCAAGCGCATGGCTGAAGACCTGACCGACTACCTTGCTGATCATGATGTTCGGGTGCGTTACCTGCACTCGGACATCGACACGGTCGAGCGGGTCGAGATTATCCGCGACCTGCGCCTTGGAACCTTCGATGTCCTGGTAGGCATCAACCTGTTGCGCGAAGGCCTGGATATGCCGGAAGTGTCGCTGGTGGCCATTCTCGATGCCGACAAGGAAGGTTTTCTGCGTTCGGAACGCTCGCTGATTCAGACCATTGGCCGGGCTGCGCGGAACCTCAATGGCCGGGCGATTCTCTATGCCGACCGTATGACCGGTTCGATGCAGCGCGCCATCGATGAAACCGAGCGCCGTCGGGAGAAGCAGGTGGCCTTTAACCTGGCCAATGGCATCGTGCCCAAGGGCGTGGTCAAGGACATCACCGATATCATGGAAGGGGCCACTGTCCCCGGTTCGCGCAGCAAGAAACGCAAAGGCATGGCCAAGGCGGCAGAGGAGAGTGCGCGTTACGAAGCCGAACTGCGTTCACCGGCCGAGATCACCAAGCGCATCAAGCAGCTGGAAGAGAAAATGTACCAGTTGGCCCGAGACCTGGAGTTCGAGGCCGCGGCCCAATTGCGGGACGAGATCGCGGCCTTGCGTGAGCGCTTGTTGACGGTCTGACCGCACAGGTCAATGTGCTTCCCCGGCCTTGAGCCCTGCTGGCAGTTTACGTGTCAGCAGGACCGCCAGCATGCTGATTGCCAGCCCGAGCCCAACCCAGTGGAACGCATCGTTGTAGGCCATGATTTGCGCCTGCTGATGGGTGATCTCGCTGAGCTTGCCCAATGCTGCGGTTTCACTGCCCAGCTTCTCCGCGAGCAATCCCAGGCGTTCGGCAACCTGCGGATTGCTGGGCACCAGTGATTCGCGCAAATAGTCGAAGTAGACCTTGGTGCGGGCGTCCAGCAAGGTTGCCAGCAGGGCAATGCCGATGGCACCCCCGAGGTTGCGCAGGATATTGAACAGGCTCGATGCCGAGCCCGCGTCCTGAGGCAGGATGTAAGCGGTAGCAATCAGCGAAATGGTCACCATGATCATCGGTTGGCCGAGGGCGCGGATGATCTGGATCTGGTTGAACTGACTGCCGGCAAAGTCCGGGTTCAGTACCCCGGAGCTGAAGCTGGCGATGCCGAACAGGGCAAAGCCCAGCGTGCAGAGGATTTTTGGCGAAATCACCTTCATCAATTGTGGAACCAGCGGAATCAGAAACAGCTGGGGGATGCCCATCCACATGATGACTTCACCGATCTGCAGGGCGTTGTAGTGCTGAATTTGCGCCAGGTACAGCGGCAGCAGGTAGACCGAGCCATACAAGCCAAAGCCCATGCCGAGGCTGGCAATACTGCACAGGCCAAAATTACGGTTGCCAAGGATGCGCAGGTTGATCAGCGGGTTGGGTTTGGAAAACTGCAGAATGACAAAGCTAATCAGGCTGAAGGTGGCGATGCTGAGCAGGCTGACGATCAGGCTCGATTCGAGCCAGTCTTTGCGGTGACCTTCCTCCAGGAAGACCTGCAGGCAGCCCAGGCCTATACCCAGGCTGACGATGCCTGCGTAGTCGGTGCTTTTTAGCAGCTCCCAGTGCGACGCCTTTTTCTCCAGGCCATAGAGCATGCCGGCAATCATTAGCAACCCGGGCGGGATGTTGATATAGAAGATGTATTCCCAGCCCCAGTTTTCGGTCAGCCAGCCGCCCAGTGTCGGGCCGATGGAGGGCGCGAAGGTTGCGGTCATGGCAAACATGGCCATGCCCTTGGCGCGGTGGTGTTCCGGTAGCTTGATCAGGGTGAGGCTGAAGGCCAGCGGGATAAGTGCGCCGCCGGTGAAGCCCTGCATTGCACGAAAGATGATCATGCTTTCCAGGTTCCAGGCCATCGAACACAGCAAGGATGACCCCAGAAAGCCCAGCGATACCCAGGTCGCCAGGCGTCGAGCCGAAAGCAGTTGTACCAGCCACGCGGTGAGCGGAATCATGATGATTTCCGCGACCAGATACGAGGTGGAAATCCAGGAGCCTTCTTCCAGGGTCGCTGACAGCGCCCCCTGGATATCCTGGAGCGAGGCGTTGGTGATCTGGATGTCCAGCACCGCCATGAACGCGCCAAGCATCGCGCTCATGACGGCAATCCAGTCCCGTCGGCTCGGTTCGCCGATGGGGCGGATCAAGGCGTCACCGGCCATTGTCAGAGTTGCCAGTGCTGCGCAGGTCGACTGTGGCAGTGACAGACATGCCAGGCCGAATCTTGCCGTGCAGTGCGTTGTCTGGGGCGAAGGTCAGTTTCACCGGAATGCGCTGAACCACCTTGGTGAAGTTGCCGGTGGCGTTGTCCGGTGGCAGCAGGCTGAACTGGGCGCCAGAGGCTGCGAACAGACTGTCGATCCGGGCCTCGATCGGCGTATCCGGGTAGCTGTCGAAGCGCAGTTCGGCGCGCTGGCCGGGTTGCATCTTGCCGATCTGGGTTTCCTTGAAGTTGGCCTGAACCCAGATGTCCTGGTCTGGAACGATCGACAGCAGGTAGGCGCCGGCCTGCACATATTGGCCATTGCGCGCGGCACGTTGCCCGATAAAGCCGCTGATCGGCGCATGGATTTCGCTGCGCGTCAGGTTCAGTTCGGCCTGGGCCAGCTCGGCGCGGGCACTGGCGATCTGTGCGTCGAGGCGTTTGATCTCGGCACTGAGGGCGTTGACCTGTTGGCGCTGGCCCTGCAGGTCAGCCTGGGCCTTGCTCACCTGGGAACGTGCGACATGGCTTTCCGCTGACAGCGTGGTAACGCGCTCCTCCGAGACAAAACCGGGTTTACGCAGTGCTTCTGCCCGATTGAGGTCCAATTGGGTGCGCCCGAGCGTGGCTTCGTTGGCGGCAACCTGTGCTTGCCCTGCGGCGATCAGGCTGGCTTGTTGGGTCAGGCGGCTTTCGGCTTGCAAGCGCTCGGCCTCTCGTGTCGCGAGGTTGGCGCGAGCGTGTTCCACCGCCAGGTTGAAGTCGTCACGTTCCAGGCGAACCAGTACCTGGCCTTTCTCCACCCGTTGGTTGTCCTCGACCAGTACCTCGTCGATACGTGCGCCAAGTTGGCTGGAAATACGCGTGATTTCACCTTGAACATAGGCGTTGTCGGTGGTTTCGTAGAAGCGTCCCTTGAGGTACCAGTGCGCCAGGAAGGCGAGGGCGATGAGCAGAGCCAGCGTGAAGAAAATCAGCAGGCGACGTTTGAGTTGGGCAGGCATGGGTACGATCGTTCTAAAAATGTAAGCAGATTTAACAGCGTTTGGATCCGCTGGCACAAGTGACGATCGCGCCCATTGCTGGAGCCGAGTGCCCGCTCCCTGTTAACATCCAGCCTTTGTTTCATCTCTTGTTCGAGACTCTCAATGACCACCGTTCGCACGCGAATCGCGCCATCGCCGACTGGCGATCCCCATGTCGGCACCGCTTACATCGCCCTGTTCAACTACTGCTTTGCCAAGCAGCACGGCGGTGAGTTCATCCTGCGTATCGAAGATACCGACCAACTGCGATCGACCCGTGAGTCCGAGCAGCAGATCTTCGACGCCCTGCGCTGGCTCGGTATCGAGTGGAGCGAGGGGCCGGACGTCGGTGGCCCGCACGGCCCTTACCGGCAGAGTGAGCGTGGCGATATCTACAAGCAGTACGCTCAACAGCTGGTCGACATGGGGCACGCCTTCCCGTGCTTCTGTACCGCCGAAGAACTGGACCAGATGCGTGCCGAGCAGATCGCGCGTGGCGAGACGCCGCGTTATGACGGTCGCGCCTTGCTGCTCTCGCCTGAGGAAGTACAGCGCCGTCTGGCCGCGGGCGAGCCTCACGTTATCCGCATGAAGGTACCGACCGAAGGTGTCTGCGTGGTGCCGGACATGCTCCGTGGCGACGTCGAAATCCCGTGGGACCGTATGGACATGCAGGTCTTGATGAAGACCGATGGCCTGCCGACCTACTTCCTGGCCAACGTCGTCGATGACCACCTGATGGGCATCACCCACGTCTTGCGCGGTGAAGAGTGGCTGCCCTCGGCACCGAAGCTGATCAAGCTCTATGAGTACTTCGGCTGGGAGCAGCCGGTGCTGTGCTACATGCCGCTGCTGCGTAACCCGGACAAGAGCAAGCTGTCCAAGCGCAAGAACCCGACCTCGGTGACGTTCTACGAGCGTATGGGCTTCATGCCCGAGGCCATGCTCAACTACCTGGGGCGCATGGGCTGGTCGATGCCGGACGAGCGTGAGAAGTTCTCCCTGGCCGAGATGGTCGAGCATTTCGATCTGTCGCGGGTTTCCCTGGGTGGGCCGATCTTCGATATCGAGAAGCTGTCCTGGCTCAACGGTCAGTGGTTGCGCGATCTGCCGGTCGAGGAGTTTGCTGCTCGCGTTCAGCAGTGGGCCTTCAATAGCGATTACATGATGAAGATCGCACCGCACGTGCAGGGCAGGGTGGAAACCTTCAGCCAGATCGCGCCACTGGGCGGGTTCTTCTTTGAAGGTGGCCTGAAGCTCGATGCGACGCTGTTCGAGCACAAGAAACTGTCCGCTGATCAGGTTCGTCAACTGATGCAGTTGATCCTGTGGAAACTGGAAAGCCTGCGTCAGTGGGAAAAGGATCGCATCACCGGCTGCATTCAGTCCGTGGTCGAGGCGTTGTCGCTTAAGCTGCGCGATGCCATGCCGCTGATGTTTGCCGCGATTACCGGTCAGGCCAGTTCGGTCTCGGTGCTCGACGCCATGGAAATCCTTGGCCCGGACCTGACCCGCTACCGCTTGCGCCAGGCGCTGGACCTGCTGGGTGGTGTGTCGAAGAAAGAAAACAAGGAGTGGGAGAAGCTGTTCGCGTCCATCGCGTAAGCGTGCTGCCTTGCATAACGCCCCTGTGGCGCCGGCAACCCCGGCCTCACGGGGGCGTACACCCCTGAATTACCGGGTGTTTTCCCGGTGAGGGCGGTAAGTGTTTGTTATCTCGGAAAAAAACTTTGGATTTTGTTGAAAATTTATTTGACAGGTCTTTGATCCGATCTTAATATGCGCCCCGTCCACAGCGATGAACGAAACGAAGCGCGAAGCACCCAGCCCAGCGATTCAGTTCAAAGCGACTTGTGGGGCTATAGCTCAGCTGGGAGAGCGCCTGCATGGCATGCAGGAGGTCAGCGGTTCGATCCCGCTTAGCTCCACCAATTTCCAGATTCGTAGTTGTTGTATAACTGCGAATACGATCAGGATGAAGTCTGATCGATTGGTAGAAGGGTTGCGTCCCCTTCGTCTAGTGGCCTAGGACACCGCCCTTTCACGGCGGTAACAGGGGTTCGAGTCCCCTAGGGGACGCCAGTTTTACACAAGCGATGTCGTAAGAGGTCGCTGCGCCGCGAGGCGAAAAATCTTGGGGCTATAGCTCAGCTGGGAGAGCGCCTGCATGGCATGCAGGAGGTCAGCGGTTCGATCCCGCTTAGCTCCACCAATTTTGCCAGGATTCGTGAAAACGGATCTGCACGAAGGTTACATGTCCCCTTCGTCTAGTGGCCTAGGACACCGCCCTTTCACGGCGGTAACAGGGGTTCGAGTCCCCTAGGGGACGCCAATTTACCCGCTTTGCGGGATTTCAAGGCTCATTCGATTATTGAATGAGCCTTTTGTTTTTGTTCCGAAAAAAGTTTTAAGCCTGGCGCGATGAGCGGCGGGCTTTTTTGCTTGCCAAAAAATATTATGTATATAATATTTCGATCATAATATTTTGAGGTGTGCCATGAACGACAAGAAGGCCAAGACCCGCGATCGGATTCTCGACGCCGCTTGCAGTGCGTTGATTCAGCACGGTCCGGTAGAGCCTAGCGTCAACCAGGTGATGGGGGCGGCTGGGCTTACCGTCGGTGGTTTTTATGCTCATTTCGAAAGCAAGGATGCGTTGATGCTCGAGGCCTTTCGCCAGTTGTTGGGCGAGCGTCGATCCTTGCTGGCACAGGTCGATCCGGCACTTGATGGTGAAGGCCGTCGGGCCCTGGTGGCGGCATTCTACCTGTCACGTAAGCACCGAGATGCGACCGAGCATGCATGCCCGCTGCCCACTTCCTTGAGCGAAATGACGCGCTTGCCCGACAGCTTCCGTCAGGTCCTGGCCGAGCACATCGAGCTGATGATGGTTCAACTGGCCGATCGTCCTGAGGACGCCGACAAGGTCCTGGCTGATCTGGCCTTGATGGTGGGTGGTCTGGCATTGGCGCGTGCGCTTGGTACCGATGAGCTGTCTGACCGTGTCCTGCGTGCCGCCAAGTCGGCGGTGATCTGATCGTGTAACAGGAGCAAAGCGATGAGCCGTTTGAGCTGGATTCGTGGTGTGAACGGTACCCTTGGCCGGCTGGTGCCTGAGCGTGTGGCGAGCACGATGCGCCAGGCCTTCATGACCCCACGCAACCTGCCGCCCAAGGCCTGGGAGTTGCCGCTGCTGGCCAGTGCCGAGCGGATAACCCTGCGGTTCGGGCTTTCAGCACTGCGTTGGGGGCAGGGGCCAGCGGTACTGTTGATGCACGGCTGGGAAGGCAGGCCCACTCAGTTCGCGCATTTGATCCAGGCGCTGGTGGCGGCCGGGTATACGGTGGTGGCGCTGGATGGGCCGGCCCATGGCCATTCCCCAGGGCAGCAGGCGCATGTGGTGCTGTTCGCCCGCGCTTTGTTGGAAGCTGCCGCCGAACTGCCACCGTTGCTTGCGGTGATCGGACACTCGATGGGCGGTGCCAGCGTGCTGCTGGCGTTGCAGTGGGGCTTGCGCGCTGACGCCGCGGTGAGTGTGGCAGCCCCGGCGCGTCTGCTTGAGGTGCTGCGTGGTTTTGCCCAGCATCTGGGCATGCCGTCGCGGGCGCGAGCCGCGTTCATTCGGCAGGTTGAGCGGGACGTCGGTGTGCAGGTGTCACGGCTTGACGTTAACGGCTATCAGCTCGAGCTGCCGGGGTTGATCGTGCATGCGCAGAACGACGAGCGGATTTCGCCCAGTGAAGCACAGGTCATTCATGACGCCTGGTTTGACAGTCGCTTGTTGCTGTTGCCTGAGGGTGGGCATCAACGGGTGTTGTCCGCACCTCAGTTCATCGAGGCGGTATTGGCATTGCTTGAGCGCATTACCTTGGCGGCGCGCCAATCGGCCTGAGCATCCGTTACACTCTGTCGGTCTACCTAGCACCTGGAGCGGGCATGAGTTGGGATCTTGAAACGCCATTCGTTATCGACCTGCGCGTTGGCGCAGAAGACATCGATGGCCTTGGTCATGCCAATAACGCGGTCTATGTGACCTGGCTGGAGCGTTGCGCCTGGCGCCATTCGCAGCGCCTGGGCCTGGATCTGGTCGAGTATCGGCGACTTGACCGGGCGATGGCTGTGGTTCGGCATGAAATCGATTACCTGGCCAGTGCGTATCAGGACGATGAGTTGCAGTTGGCGACCTGGATCGTCGATTGGGATCAGCGCCTGAAAATGACACGTCGTTTTCAGTTGGTGCGTCCCAGCGATGGCGCCACCTTGCTACGGGCGCAGACCACCTTTGTCTGCATCGAGTTGTCCACAGGCAAGCCTAAGCGCATGCCCGCAGAGTTTCTTGAGGGGTATGGTCAGGCGCTGATGGCCGGGGCCCGATAGACCTGGCTTTTTGCTAGACTGCGCGCCTTCTTCGCTCGAGACACAACCTATGCAAATTGCCCTGGCCCCCATGGAGGGGCTGGTCGACAACATTCTGCGCGACGTCCTGACCCGGGTTGGCGGCATCGACTGGTGTGTCACTGAGTTCATTCGGGTCTGCGACCGTTTGTTGCCGGCTGCGCATTTCCACAAGATGGCGCCTGAGTTGGCCTTGGGTGCGCAAACCGCAGCCGGCGTACCGCTGCGCGTGCAATTGCTGGGTTCCGACCCGGTGTGCCTGGCCGAGAACGCCGCGTTGGCCTGTGAGCTTGGCGCGCCGGTGATTGACCTGAACTTTGGTTGCCCGGCCAAGACGGTGAACAAGTCGCGTGGCGGCGCAGTATTGCTCAAGGAGCCTGAACTGCTGCACGCCATTGTTCGCGAGGTGCGGCGGGCAGTGCCGGCGCATATTCCGGTGACCTCGAAGATGCGCCTGGGTTTTGACAGCCCGGACGGTGCGCTTGACTGCGCCACGGCGCTGGCCGAAGGCGGTTCGGCGCACCTGGTGGTGCATGCGCGCACCAAGGTGGATGGCTACAAGCCGCCTGCCCATTGGGAGTGGGTAGCGCGGGTGCAGGACGTGGTCAAGGTGCCGGTGTTTGCCAACGGTGAGGTCTGGACCCTGGAAGACTGGCGACGTTGCCGTGAAATCAGTGGTGTCGAGGACATCATGCTGGGTCGTGGCCTGGTATCCCGGCCAGACCTGGCGCGGCAGATCGCCGCCGAGCGCGATGGGGTCGAATTTGTGCCGCTGGACTGGCAGGCGCTGATGCCGTTGCTCCAGGACTTCTGGCGCCAGGCCAGGGCCGAGCTGACGCCACGTGCGGCACCTGGGCGCCTGAAACAGTGGGTGGCGATGCTGACCCGTACCTACCCCGAAGCGACCGCGCTGTTCACCGAATTGCGCCGGGAAACCGACTGTGATCGCGTCGGGCAATTGATCGGTATGCCGTTCACTGAGGCGGCCTGAAAAATTTTTCAGAGGGCGCTTGAAATCGTTTGTCGGGTCCACATCTAGGGAGTACGCGATGCCGAATTCGGGTCGCGTTGAATCCCTCGCTGATTATCAGGAGATGTACCATGACGACTGCTTTTTCTTTGGCTCCACTGTTCCGCCATTCCGTTGGTTTCGACCGTTTTAATGACCTGTTCGAATCGGCGGCACGTAATGAAGCGGGTAGCAGCTACCCACCTTACAACGTGGAAAAGCATGGCGATGACCACTATCGAATCGTCGTTGCCGCTGCTGGCTTCCAAGAGCAGGACCTGGACCTGCAAGTGGAGAAAGGCGTCTTGACCGTTGTTGGCGGCAAGCGCGACAGCAACGCCGAAAGCGTGACCTACCTGCATCAGGGCATTGCCCAGCGGGCTTTCAAACTGTCGTTCCGGCTGGCCGACCATATTGAGGTCAAGGCCGCAGCCCTGGCCAACGGCCTGCTCAGCATTGACCTGCTGCGCATTGTTCCGGAAGAGGCCAAGGCCAAGCGTATCCCGATCAATGGGAACCAGCCTGCACTCAACTGAGTGCGCATGGCGATGAAAGGGGCGCCTCTGGGTGCCCTCACGCTGCACACGAACCCCCGCTTTTAGCGGGGGTTCGTTTTTTTAAGCCCCAGACATGCTGGCGCAGACACCCCACCGACTGAGCCCGCGCAAGCTGTAGGAGCGGGTCTTGCCCGCGATGCAGACGCCGCGCACTCGCTGACACCCCACCGACGCCATCGCAGGCAAGCCAGCTCCAACAGAGCCCGCGCAAGCTGTAGGAGCGGGTCTTGCCCGCGATGCAGGCGCCGCGCACTCGCAGACACCCCACCGACGCCATCGCAGGCAAGCCTGCTCCAACAGAGCCCACGCAAGCTGTAGGAGCCGGGCTTGCCCGCGATGCAGGCGCCGCGCACTCGCAGACACCCCACCGACGCCATCGCAGGCAAGCCAGCTCCAACAGAGCCCGCGCAAGCTGTAGGAGCCGGGCTTGCCCGCGATGCAGACGCCGCGCACTCACAGGCACCGCGCCGAGGCCATCGCAGGAAAGCCAGCTCCAACAGAGCCCGCGCCAGCCTGTAGGAGCCGGGCTTGCCCGCGATACAGACGCCGCGAACTCGCTGAGACCCCACCGACGTCATCGCAGGCAAGCAAGCTCCAACAGGCCCCACGCAAGCTGTAGGAGCCGGGCTTGCCCGCGATGCAGGCGCCGCGTACTCACAGGCCCCGCGCCGAGGTCATCGCAGGCAAGCCTGTATCCCCCAGAGGCTTTAGCGATCCTCGGGGGCTTCCTGCAGCAGTTCGCGAAACTCGTTCAGCGGCAGTGGGCGGCTGTGCAGGTAACCCTGGTAGAGGTGGCAACCCAGCTGTTCAAGAAATTCCAGTTGCTCGGACAACTCCACCCCTTCGGCAATCACCGCCAGGTCCAGGCTGCGGGCCATGGCGACGATGGCGCGGACGATCTCGGCGTCGTTGGGGTCTACCGGCGCGTCGCGAACGAACGATTGGTCGATTTTCAGTGCATCCACCGGCAGTCGCTTGAGGTAGGTCAGTGACGAGTAGCCGGTACCGAAGTCGTCCATGGCGAAGCTGACGCCAAACGTCTTGAGTTCGCGCATTTTGTTGATGGTGTCTTCCAGGTTCTGGATCACGATGCCTTCGGTAATCTCCAGCTTGAGCATCCGGTAGGGCAGGCCATAGTCATCCAGGCTGCGGCGTATCCGCTCGACGAAGTCGTTCTGGCGGAACTGCCGTGGGCTGATGTTGACACACAGGCTGAACTCATCGGCATCGATCAGGCCGTCCTGCAGCATGCGCGCGCAGGCATCGCAGGCTTCGTCGAGAATCCAGCTGCCGACTTCAAGGATCAGGCCGCTTTCTTCCAGCACCTGGATAAACTGGCTGGGCGGTTGCTGGCCCAGTTGCGGGTGATGCCAGCGCAGCAAGACCTCGGCGCCGATGATGCGGTTATCGCGGGCGTCGACCTGCGGCTGGAAGTGCAGTGCCAGTTCACCCCGTGCCAGTGCAAGGCGCAGGTCATTCTCCATGCGCAGGCGCTCGCTTGCGGCCTTTTGCATGGTGTTGTGGAACAGTTGAGTGGTGTTGCGGCCCGAGTCCTTGGCGCGGTAGAGGGCGATGTCGGCGCGCTTGAGCAGGTCGGCCGGGGTCGATCCATGGTCGGGAATCAGTGCCACGCCAATGCTCGGGGTTACTTGCAGGCGTTGTCCGTCCAGTGACATCGGTTCCGCCAGCAGTGCTCGCAGGGTGTCGGCCAGGCTACGAACCTTGTCTTCGACCTCTTCACGGCTACCTTCCAGGCCGCTGATCAGGACAACGAATTCGTCCCCGCCGAGCCGCGCCACGGTGTCTTCCAGGCGCACGCTGGCCTCCAGGCGAGCGGTGATGATTTTCAGCACGGTATCGCCCACTGGATGGCCCAGCGAGTCGTTGATGTGCTTGAAGTGGTCCAGGTCGAGGAACAGCAGGGCGCCGCGCAGGTTGTGACGTTTGAGCAAGGCGATCTGTTGGCTCAGGCGGTCCATCAACAAGGCACGGTTTGGCAAATTGGTCAGCGGGTCGTGATAAGCCAGGTGGCGAATCTGCGCCTGGGCGTTTTTCAGTTGGCTGACATCGCGTGCGGTCAGCAGCAGGCACTCGGTTTCATTGAGCGTGATGGGTTCTACCGACACTTCCAGGGTGAGCACTTCACCGCGCTTGTTGCGCCCAAGCATTTCCCGATGGTGGACTCGTCCCTTTTCCTGCAGTTCGGCAAGCAGTGCTGCCCGCTGTTTGTCGTCAGCCCAGACACCGATCTCCAGGGATGTGCGGCCAATGACTTCGGCGGTTTTGTAACCGGTCAAACGGCAGAAACCGTCGTTCACCTCCAGGTAGCGGCCGCTCTCGCGTTCGGTGATGGTGATCGCGTCGGGGCTTGAGTGGAAGGCTTTGGCGAATTTTTCTTCGCTGGCTTTCAGTGCCGCTTCGGCGCGTTGTTGCTGAGTAATGTCACGCAGGGTGGTAACGCTGCACGGCTCATTGTCGACCTTGATCAGGCGGCTGGAGATTACGCAAGTCAGGGGGTGGCCATCCTTGTGGTTGACCAGCACGGCGACATTGTTCAGGGCCTGATCGCGAATAACCTGTTCAATACGCTTGGCCCGTTCGTTCGACTCGGCCCACAGGCCTATCTGTTCAGCGGTGCGTCCGAGTACTTGTTTGGCTTGCCAGCCAAAGGTCTGGGTAAAGGCCGGGTTGATCTCGATGAATTGACCGCTGTCCTGGCGGGTTACGCAAATCGGGTCTGGGCTGGCCTGGAACAGGCTGGCGAATTTTTCTTCCGAGCTGGTCAGGCGCTGTTCGCGTTCGACCTGTTCGGTAATGTCCAGCAGGGTGCCGGCCATGCGCAGAGGATTACCCTGTTCGTCGCGGTAGAGGCGCGCGCGGCTTTCGATGTAGCGCGACGTACCATTTTCCAGCTGTATACGGTAGGTGATCTGGTAGTTGCCGGCTGGGCCTTCGCGCAGGCTGCGATAGGCCTGGCGCATGCTGCTGCGTTCTTGCTCGGGCACGCCTTCGAAGAAGGCTTCGAAAGACTCATGGAATGGAACGGGCTCAAGGCCGTGCAGCTGTGCGGCGCGGGCTGATCCATAGAGCATGCCGCTGGGAATGTGCCAGTCCCAGGTACCCAGTTGCGCGGAGTCCAGCGCCAGGTCCAGGCGCTCCTGGCTGTCCTTGAGTGCCTGTTCGGCACGTTTGCGTTCAGTGGTGTCGACAAAGGTGCTGAGCAGGTAGGCGACGCCCTCCATCTCGATGCCCTGGGTGCTCAGTATGCCGTCATGGATTTGTCCGCTGCCTGCACGAAACTGCACTTCCAGGGTGATGGGGTCGCTGGTGTTGCGGGTGGCTTCCAGGACCTGATGGCGTTGCTGCGGATTGACCCACAGGCCCAGCTCCAGTGTGGTCTTGCCGATCACCTGGTGGCAGGGCCAGTCCAGGGTTTTCTCAAAATGCTGATTGGCTTCATAGATCTGACCATCGATGCGTCGGGTCAGCAGGATCACGTTGGGGCTGAGGTGGAACAGGGTGGCGAAGCGCTTCTCGGAGTTGATCAGCGCCGCTTCCCGCTCGCGCTGGCGAGTAATCTCGCGTATGACCCCGATCATCTGTGGCTTGCCCTGTTTGTCATGGGTCAGGCTGCCATTGATCTCCAGCCAGTGAACGCTACCGTCCGGCCAGCGGATGCGATGGCGCAAGGCTTGGTCCTGTGGCTCGCCGGCCATTACCGCATAAAAGGTCTGCAGGGTGCGGGCGCGGTCTTCCACGGGCAACAGCTCGAGATAGTCGAGGTCGTTGGGCAGTGGCTGCTGCGGGTCAAAACCGAACAGTGCCTGTGTTCCGCGTGACCAGCTCAGGCGTCCGCTTTCCACATCCCAGAACCAGGCGCCCAGGTGCGCGCCGTTTAGAGCAGCCAGCAATTGCGTGGCGCTTTCCCAGGTTTGCTCGGATTCCTGAGGGTCGGCGGCGTGTATACGGGGCAGGCGCGGAAACCGGTTTGCTGATTTGGGCATCGATACCAGACCTTTGGCGAGTAACACATCCTTTGGATCAGAGCCTTCTGTAAGCGTTCAGCCTGGGCTCAAGGTCATACTGCGTGGCTGTCGAGCAAAGCCATGAAGGCTTTGGCGGCATTCGATAACGTTCGCTCAGTGTGCAGAATGTAGCCTAGTTGTCGCGACAGTTGTATGCCTGGCAACGCGATGGATGCGACCTGATCATCGAGCATAGTACGTGGCAGCACACTCCACGCCAGCCCGATGGACACCATCATCTTGATGGTTTCCAGGTAGTTGGTGCTCATGGCGATGTTGGGGGTAAGACCCTGCGCTTCAAACAGGCGCTGAACGATATGGTGGGTGAAGGTGTTGCCGCCGGGGAAAACCGCTGGGTGGTGTGCTATATCGGCCAGGCTTACCGCGCCCTTGCGTGCCAGCGGGTGTTCGGGGGCGGCGACGAAGTCCAGCGGGTCGTCCCAGACCGGCACGGCGCGAACCAGGGCGTGAGGCTCGGGCGCCAGGGTGATGACGGCGATTTCGGCGCGGCCATGAAGAATTTCTTCATAGGCCACTTCCGAGTCGAGGAACTGAATATCCAGTGCGACGGACGGGTAGGCTCGGGTAAAGGCTCGCAGCAATGGCGGCAAACGGTGCAGGCCGATGTGATGGCTGGTGGCCAGAGTCAGGCGGCCGCTGACTTCGCCGGTCAGGTTGGTCAAGGCACGGCGGGTGTCGTCCAGCACGTTGAGGATCTGGTAGGCCCGTGGTAGCAAGGCACGCCCGGCCTCGGTCAGGTTCACTTCGCGACCCAGGCGGTCGAACAGCCGTACGTCCAATTGTTGCTCAAGCCCGGCAATGCGTTTGCTGACGGCCGGCTGGGTCAGGTGCAGGCGTTCGCCGGCAGCGGAAAAGCTCCCGGTTTCGGCGATGGCAATAAAAGCATTGAGGTTGGCCAGGTCCACTACTCGGATTCCTTTTGGTTATCCAAAGTATAAAAATTATGAATTTGAGTTATTCAATTTAACCTCATAGCATCGTCCGTACAAGCCAAGTGGTTATTGGCATAGAAAGACGCTGATGAGGAACAGTCTGATGGCCGGCAAAACGCTCTACGACAAGCTCTGGGATTCGCATTTGGTCAAGCAGCGCGACGATGGGTCGGCGCTGATCTACATCGATCGTCACATCATTCACGAAGTGACGTCGCCGCAAGCCTTCGAAGGCCTGCGTCTGGCCAATCGCAAACCCTGGCGCATCGATGCCAACATTGCCACGCCTGACCATAACGTGCCGACCACGCCTGAGCGCAAGGGCGGCATCGAGGCCATCGTCGACCAGGTGTCGCGCCTGCAGGTGCAGACCCTCGATGAAAACTGCGACGAGTATGGCATCGTCGAGTTCAAGATGAATGATGTGCGTCAGGGCATTGTTCACGTGATCGGCCCGGAGCAGGGTGCGACCCTGCCAGGCATGACCGTGGTTTGCGGCGATTCGCACACCTCCACCCACGGTGCTTTCGGTGCCTTGGCCCATGGTATTGGCACCTCCGAGGTCGAACACGTACTGGCTACCCAGTGCCTGGTCGCCAAGAAGATGAAGAACATGCTGGTGCGCGTCGAAGGCCAATTGCCGTTCGGTGTGACTGCCAAGGACATCGTGCTGGCCGTGATCGGCAAGATCGGTACCGCTGGCGGTAACGGCCATGCCATCGAGTTCGCCGGTAGCGCGATTCGTGACCTGTCTGTCGAAGGGCGCATGACCATCTGCAACATGGCCATTGAAGCCGGTGCCCGTGTCGGTCTGGTCGCTACCGATGAGAAGACGGTCGAGTATGTGAAGGGCCGCCCGTATGCGCCGAAAGGCGAGCAGTGGGCGCTCGCGGTCGAAGCGTGGAAAGACCTGGTCTCCGATGCTGATGCCGTGTTCGACACCGTCGTCGAGCTGGACGCAGCGCAGATCAAGCCGCAAGTCAGCTGGGGCACCTCGCCGGAAATGGTCCTTGCTGTCGATCAGCGCGTACCGGACCCGGCTGCCGAGGCCGATCTGGTCAAGCGCGGTTCCATCGAGCGGGCCCTGAAGTACATGGGCTTGCAGGCCAACCAGGCGATCACCGACATCCAGCTTGATCGCGTATTTATCGGTTCCTGCACCAACTCGCGGATCGAAGACTTGCGTGCCGCCGCTGAAATTGCCAAGGGCCGCAAGGTTGCCTCGACCATCAAGCAGGCGATCGTTGTGCCCGGCTCGGGCCTGGTGAAAGCCCAGGCCGAGCAGGAAGGCCTGGACAAGATCTTCCTTGAAGCCGGTTTTGAATGGCGTGAGCCAGGGTGCTCGATGTGTTTGGCGATGAACCCGGACCGTCTGGAGTCGGGCGAGCACTGTGCGTCGACCTCCAACCGTAACTTCGAGGGCCGTCAGGGTGCTGGCGGACGTACCCATCTGGTCAGCCCGGCAATGGCCGCGGCCGCCGCCGTTACCGGTCGTTTTGTCGATGTACGCGAGTTGATTCAAGGGAGCGCAGCATGAAAGCCTTTACCCAGCATACCGGCCTTGTCGTCCCGTTGGACCGTGCCAACGTCGACACCGACCAGATCATTCCCAAGCAGTTCCTGAAGTCGATCAAACGCACCGGTTTCGGCCCGAATCTGTTCGACGAGTGGCGTTACCTGGATGTCGGTCAGCCTTACCAGGACAACAGCAAGCGCCCGGTAAACCAGGATTTCGTGCTCAACCATGAGCGCTATCAGGGTGCCAGTGTGCTGCTGGCGCGGGAAAACTTCGGTTGCGGTTCCAGCCGTGAGCACGCGCCGTGGGCGCTTGAGGAATATGGTTTTCGTACCATTATTGCGCCGAGCTATGCCGACATCTTCTTCAACAACAGCTTCAAGAACGGCTTGCTGCCGATCATCCTCAGCGATGAGGAAGTCGATGCGCTGTTCAAGCAGGTTGAAGCGGCGCCAGGTTATCAATTGACGGTCGACTTGCAGTCGCAGACCGTCACCCGTCCCGATGGCAAGGTGTTGAGCTTCGAGATCGACGCGTTCCGCAAGCATTGCCTGCTCAATGGCCTGGACGATATCGGCCTGACCCTTCAGGATCGTGATGCCATTGCGACGTTTGAAGCCAAGCATCGCGCCAGCCAGCCCTGGCTGTTTCGTGACGCCTGATTGCTGTATTGAGTTTGTCGAGGCTATCGCTGGCACTGCCGGCGATAGGGCCCAGGAGATCTGCCGATGACCCGCAGCACCGTTCACACCAAAGTCGTCCAGCGCCAGTTCGGCGAGCAGGCCGCCGCCTACCTGAGTAGCGCCGTGCATGCCCAAGGCACCGAATTTGCGCTGTTGCAGGCCGCGTTGCGCGACCAGGGCAGTGCGCGTGTACTGGACCTGGGCTGCGGCGCCGGGCATGTGAGTTTTCACGTCGCGCCGTTGGTGGCTGAGGTCGTCGCCTACGACCTGTCGCAGCAGATGCTCGATGTGGTGGCAGCTGCGGCCACTGAACGTGGCCTGGGCAATATCGTTACCGAGCGTGGTGTGGCCGAACGCCTGCCGTTTGCCGATGCCTCGTTCGATTTCGTGTTCAGCCGTTACTCTGCGCACCACTGGAGCGAGTTGGGCCTGGCGTTGCGTGAGGTGCGTCGTGTGTTGAAACCGGGCGGGGTTGTGGCGTTCATTGATGTCATGTCGCCCGGCAGCCCGTTGCTCGACACCTACCTGCAAACCGTGGAAGTGTTGCGTGACACCAGTCACGTGCGTGATTACTCGGCCGCCGAGTGGCTGCAGCAGGTCAGTGAAGCCGGCTTGTTCACGCGCAGCCACACCCGTCAGCGTTTACGTCTCGAGTACACCTCGTGGGTGGAACGCATGCGTACCCCTGAGCCGATGCGTGCGGCCATACGCCAATTGCAGCAGGCAATGGGCGAGGAAGTGCGGCAGTATTACCAGATTGAAGCTGATGGCTCCTTCAGCACCGACGTGCTGGTACTGTGGGCCGAGCGCTAGTTTTTTGGGTGTGCCTGTGTCGGCACACCGCTTGAATTGAATAGAGGAAAGCATGAGCAAGCAGATTCTGATTCTCCCTGGTGACGGTATTGGTCCGGAAATCATGGCCGAAGCGGTCAAGGTGCTGGAGCTTGCCAACGACAAGTTCCAACTGGGCTTCAGCCTTGAGCACGATGTGATCGGTGGCGCGGCCATCGACAAGCATGGCGTGCCGCTGGCCGACGAAACCCTGGAGCGTGCGCGCAAGGCTGACGCCGTGCTGCTGGGCGCTGTCGGTGGGCCGAAATGGGACAAGATCGAGCGTGACATTCGCCCTGAGCGTGGCCTGCTGAAGATCCGTTCGCAGCTCGGTCTGTTTGGCAACCTGCGCCCGGCGATCCTCTATCCGCAACTGGCGGATGCCTCGTCGCTGAAGCCTGAAATCGTCGCCGGCCTGGACATCCTCATCGTTCGCGAGCTGACCGGTGGTATCTATTTCGGCGCCCCGCGTGGCACCCGTGAGCTGGAAGGTGGCGAGCGTCAGGCCTATGACACCCTGCCATACAGCGAGAGTGAAGTGCGTCGTATCGCCCGTGTCGGCTTTGACATGGCACGCGTGCGCGGCAAGAAGCTCTGCTCGGTCGACAAGGCCAACGTGCTGGCTTCCAGCCAACTGTGGCGTGAAGTGGTCGAGCAGGTGGCCAAGGATTACCCGGACGTCGAGCTCAGCCACATGTACGTCGACAACGCGGCCATGCAACTGGTTCGTGCGCCCAAGCAGTTCGACGTGATCGTCACCGACAACATGTTTGGCGACATCCTGTCGGATGAAGCTTCCATGCTCACCGGCTCTATCGGCATGCTGCCTTCAGCGTCGCTGGATGCCAACAACAAGGGTATGTATGAGCCTTGCCACGGCTCGGCACCGGACATCGCCGGGCAGGGTATTGCCAACCCTCTGGCGACTATCCTGTCGGTCTCGATGATGCTGCGTTACAGTTTCAATCAGACCGCAGCGGCCGATGCCATTGAAAAGGCAGTGAGCCTGGTGCTGGATCAAGGCCTGCGTACGGGCGACATCTGGTCGGCAGGTTGCAACAAGGTGGGTACGCAGGAAATGGGCGACGCAGTAGTCGCAGCGCTGCGGAATCTGTAATCTCTCTGGCCCGCTGCCGATTTTTTCCCTTTAAGGCAGCGGCCCACTTTTTAGCAAAGGTGTAGTTGCGATGAAACGTGTAGGTCTGATCGGTTGGCGCGGTATGGTCGGTTCCGTGCTCATGCAGCGGATGCTGGAAGAGCAGGATTTCGATCTGATCGAGCCGGTGTTCTTCACCACCTCCAATGTGGGTGGACAAGGTCCGGCAGTGGGCAAGGAAATTGCCCCTCTCAAGGATGCTTACAGTATTGAAGAGCTCAAGACCCTCGACGTCATCCTGACCTGTCAGGGTGGCGACTACACCAACGAGGTGTTCCCAAAGCTGCGTGAAGCCGGCTGGCAGGGTTACTGGATCGATGCCGCTTCCAGCCTGCGCATGCAGGACGACGCGGTCATCGTGCTGGATCCGGTCAACCGCAAGGTGATCGACCAGCAACTGGATGCCGGTACCAAGAACTACATCGGTGGCAACTGCACCGTCAGCCTGATGCTGATGGGCCTGGGCGGGCTGTTTGAGGCTGGTCTGGTCGAGTGGATGAGCGCCATGACCTACCAGGCCGCGTCCGGTGCCGGTGCACAGAACATGCGTGAGCTGATCCGTCAGATGGGCGCTACCCATGCTGCCGTTGCCGACGACCTGGCCAACCCGGCCAGTGCCATTCTCGACATCGACCGCAAGGTTGCCGAGGCCATGCGCAGCGATGCTTACCCGACCGAGAACTTCGGTGTGCCGCTGGCTGGCAGCCTGATCCCCTGGATCGACAAGGAACTGCCAAACGGCCAGAGCCGTGAAGAATGGAAAGCACAGGCCGAGACCAACAAGATCCTGGGTCGCTTCAAGAGCCCGATTCCGGTCGACGGTATCTGCGTGCGCATCGGCGCCATGCGCTGCCATAGCCAAGCACTGACCATCAAGCTGAACAAGGATGTGCCGATCGCCGATATCGAAGGCATGATCAGCCAGCACAATCCGTGGGTGAAGCTGGTGCCTAACCAGCGTGAAATCAGCATGCGTGAGCTGAGCCCGACCAACGTTACCGGCACCTTGAATATCCCGGTGGGTCGTCTGCGCAAACTGAACATGGGCTCCCAGTACCTGGGCGCGTTCACCGTGGGTGACCAACTGCTGTGGGGTGCTGCCGAGCCGCTGCGCCGCATGCTGCGGATCCTGCTGGAGCGTTGATCAGCTTCTGTAGCTGACACCGAAACCCGCGCTGTCTGACAGCGCGGGTTTTTTGTTGTGCGCCAGGCATGGCGCGTTGCGCGTTAGCGCAACCCGTTTGGCTGTGGTGGCTGAATGGGT
>NZ_PJQQ01000045.1:0-31961 GCF_002858665.1 Pseudomonas sp. FFUP_PS_473 | reverse complement strand
GGCTCGGTGCTCGGCACCAGGTTCTCGAAGTTACCCCCCGTAGCACCGGTAATCGTGGTGCTGACGGTGCTGCCGTTGTTGTAGACATCATTGCCCAGGGTTTCAACATCCACGCTGCCGGTGGTCTTGCCGGCCTCAATGGTGATGGTCTGGCCGTTGGACAGGGTCACAGTGACCGGCGTCTGTGCCGGGTTGGTCAGGGTCGCGGTGTAGGTGATGCTGCCACCTTCCACAATATTGCCGGTCGCCGTCAGGGTCACGGTGGTGGTGTCGATGGTGTCGGTGATCTGGGTGACTGCAGGTGTTGTGCTCGGGGTAACCACCAGGCCACCACCGCCACTGGTGCCAGTGATGGTGGCGGAGATTTCGCTGCCATCGATGTACACCGTGTCATTCGGCGGAATTTCTACGTTGACGCTGCCGGTCAGCTGGCCGGCGCTGATAACAATCACCTGGCCGTTGGACAAGGTGATAGTCAGGTCGGTCAATGGCGCTTGAGTCAGGGTCGCCGTGTAGGTCAACACACCACCCGCTTCAGTGATGCTCGGGGTAGCGGTAAGGGTCAGGTCGGCGGCACGCAACGGCGTGGTGGCATCAGCAGCCGTATTCAGAACCAGCGGGCCTTGCTCTTGCTGGACAGCGGCCGTCTGGAAGGCCAAGCCTTCGGTAGGGAAGCCAATGGTCGGGTCGACTGAAGCAGCGGTCTCATCGAGCATAACGAAGCTGTGGCCACCACCGACTGCACCGCCACCACCGCCAGCTGCAGTGGGACCTGCCGCCGTGGCTTCCAGCTCAGTGGTCGGGTCAGCACCGGCCGCGATCGCTTGTTGCAACTCGTCAACCGACGGGGCTTGTTGCGCCGTAGCCTCAGCCAGATCGGTGGTGCTGTCTGGAGCATCGGCACTCCACTGCATGTCGCGCCCGAGATCGAGCGTGCGGCCATCAGCCAGTTCCAGGGTTACGGCACCGGCCAGACCGGTCAGTACCTGCTCGCCGACGAACAAACGGTCGCCTTCGATGAGTACACGTTGAATCCCCTCTGGGGAAACCGCGATTACTTGACCAACAATGCTTTTGACAACGGCAACAACACTGCTCATAAGACTCTCCGGACTAACCGTTCAAATTGGCTTCCATGCCCGAGCGACGCTGACTTGCCGCAATCAGATGGAATGTTCTGTGAGGCGTTTTTGACACTGCAACTGTCAAAATAATGACTAAGAAGTTTGGCAATTAACTTAATGCCAAACTATTGACCTTCTGATCGCCATCCTAAACAATCGGATACGTAATGTCACATTGATATTTGAACGGTCACCAGTCTTCCTTCGTACGATCCTAGTAGCATCTCGGAAATTTCCGACGTAAGGTCCGCACGGTTGCCATTATTAAATGCGGCAAGGCCACTTGCTGTGATTTGGGACAAGATGTCCCCGGGAAAAAGTAAATGCGATCGCTCCTTCTGACTGCTCTTCCTTTCACCCTTGCCGCCAGTTTTGTTCAAGCGCAAAGCCTGCCGGAAGCTATGCAGCGCGCCATCGAAGTCCACCCGGAAGTTCAAGCCGGGGTTAACAGCAGAACCGCAGCCGACTATCAATTGCGCGCAGCCCAGGGCGGCTATTTGCCGCGGGTGGATGTATTGGCAGGTTACGGCCGCGAAGGTACCGACAGCCCGAGCACTCGCATCGGTAACCGTAGCAATGATTGGGAAACCCTCAACCGTGGCGAAGCCAGTGTGCGTCTTCGACAAATGGTCTTCGACGGCTTCGCCACATCCAGTGAAGTCGGTCGTCAACAAGCCACCGTCAACTCACGCGCCTATGCCCTGATGGGCACCTCCGAGCGCACGGCGCTCAACGTTGCCCAGGTGTATCTGGACGTGCTGACCCGTCGCGACATGGTGCGTCTGGCCGAAGACAACCTGCGCAGCCATGAACGCATCTTCGATCAAATCAAGCTGCGGACCGCACGGGGTGTTGGTCGCCTGGCCGATATGGATCAGGCCGAAGCGCGCCTGGCGCAGGCCCGCAACAACCTGATCACTGAACAAACCAACCTGGCTGACGCACAAACCAACTACCTGAGCGTAGTTGGTCAAATGCCAGACGAAATCAGCACGCCGCCGGCCTTCATCGACATGCTGCCAGCCAGCCTGGATGAAGCACGCCAGCAAATGCTGGAAAGCAGCCCGATCCTGCGATCGGCGGAGTCCGATATCGCCGCTGCAGAGAAGCAGTACGATGCTGCAAAATCGTCGTTCTACCCGCGTTTCGATGCTGAACTGGGGCGCAGTGCCGACAACAACATCGATGGTGTCAGCGGTCATAACAATGACTGGCAGGCCATGCTGCGCATGAGTTTCAATCTGTATGCCGGTGGTAGCAACAAAGCGGACCTGGAGTCCAAGTCCTATCAGGCAAACCAAGCGCTGGATATTCGTAACAATGCCTTGCGCCAGCTCAATGAAGAATTGGGCCTGGCATGGAATGCTATGAACAACGCCAATGCCCAAGTGCCGATTGCGCAGAAGTATGTCGACTACAGCAGCAGTGTTCGCACCGCTTACCAGAAACAGTTCAGCTTGGGCGAGCGTACATTGCTTGACCTGCTCGATAGCGAGAACGAGTTGTTCACCGCCCAGCGCCGCCTGGCAGAGGTGAAGAACAGTCAGCTGTTTACTCAGTATCGAATCAAGGCGACCATTGGCCAGCTCCTCAAGAGCCAGGGCGTTGTGGCGCCAATGGCAACTGTCGTGCAGAACGACATGAAGCCTCAGGTAAACCTGCCCGGCATGAACTGAGGCCAGCCCTCATGTCCAACCGTATTTGCTAAGAGATTGCCGCGTGGAATCAGAAGTCAGTCGAGTCCAGCTCACCCATGATCCACGCAGCCAGCACGACGATCCGTTGCTGGACAGCCTGCTGTCGCTCTGTGTGTTGCACCAGAAACCTGCCAGCCGGGCGATGCTCACCACCGGTTTACCGCTGCCCTCGCAGCGGTTGAGCCCGGAGCTACTGCCTCGCGCCGCTGCCCGGGCAGGCTTGCAAGGTCGCTTGCTGCAACGCAAGCTGGAGCAGATACCCAACATCGCCATGCCGGCGATGTTGCTGCTCAAGGATGGCCGCAGCACGATCCTGCTCGGCTGGGAAAACGAAGGTACTGCACGTCTATTGCTCAGCGAGAGCGACGGCGGTGAGGTACATGTCAGCCGCGAAGCGCTGCTGGCCGATTACAGTGGCCGGGTTTTCTTTGCCCAGCCGCAGCATAAGTTCGACGTCAACCATGGCAACCTGATCCCCAGGGCGCGCTCATGGTTCCGTGACACCCTCAAGCGCTCGCGCTGGCTTTATGCCGACGCCATCGCCGCCAGCCTGGTCATCAACCTGATCGCCATGGCCGCACCGCTGTTCGTGATGAACGTCTACGACCGCGTAGTTCCCAACCAGGCCACCTCGACCCTCTGGGTGCTGGCCATTGGTATTACCGGGGCCTACCTCTTCGACCTGATCCTCAAGGGCCTGCGCAGCCTTTGCCTGGACCTGGCCGGGAAGAAAACCGACCTGATCATCTCCGCCACGCTGTTCGAGCGTATTGTCGGCATGGCAATGAAGTACCGCCCGGCCCGGGTCGGTAGCTTCGCCCAGAACATCCATGAATTTCAGGGCCTGCGCGACTTCCTTGCGTCACTGACACTGACCAGCCTGATTGACCTGCCATTCACCCTGCTGATCCTCTTGGTGATCGCCATCATCGGCGGCCATCTGGTCTGGATTCCCATCGTTGCCTTCCCGCTGGCTCTGGGCATCGGCCATGCCTTGCAAAAACCACTGGTCGCAACGCTGGAGCGCACCATGGCACTGGGTTCCGAGCGCCAGTCGAGCCTGATCGAAACCCTCGCAGGGCTGGATGCAGTCAAGGTCAACAACGCCGAAAGCGAACGCCAGTACATGTGGGAGCAGACCATCGGTACGCTTAGCCGCCTGGAGCTGCGCGTAAAGGTGCTGTCGGGCCTGGCCATGAACATCACCTTGCTGATCCAGCAGTTGGCCGGCGTGGCGCTGATCTGCTTCGGCGTCTACCAGATCATGGACGGCCACCTCAGCATGGGCGGCCTGATCGCCTGCTACATGCTCAATGGACGCGCCATGGCCCCCCTGAGCCAACTGGCCGGGTTGCTGACCCGTTACCAGCAGGCCAAGGTCACCATGGTCTCGGTTGACCAGATGATGGAGCTGCCGCAAGAACGCAACTTCGAAGAGCGCCCACTGAGCCGCCAGGTACTGCAAGGTGCCATTGAGTTCCGCGGGGTTGATTTCACCTACCCGAACCAGCAGAACGTTGCGCTCAAGGGCATCAACCTGGTGATCCGGCCAGGCGAGAAGATCGGCATCATCGGCCGTAGCGGCTCAGGCAAGAGCTCGCTGGCCAAGTTGATTGTCGGCCTCTACGAAGCAGACGCCGGCTCGTTGCTGGTCGATGGCGTGGACATCCGTCAGATCGATGTGAGCGAGCTGCGCCACAATATCGGCTATGTCCCTCAGGACATCCAGTTGTTGTCCGGCACATTACGCGACAACCTGGTCAGCGGTGCCCGCTATATCGAGGACGAAATGGTCCTGCAAGCGGCCGAGCTCTCTGGCGTGCATGAGTTTGCCAGGCTGCACCCGCAGGGCTACGAGCTGCAGGTCGGCGAGCGCGGCCAGAACCTCTCCGGCGGCCAACGACAGAACGTTGCATTAGGCCGGGCCTTGCTGCTGAACCCACAGATCCTGTTGCTGGACGAGCCGACCAGCGCCATGGACAACACCGGTGAAGAGCGCCTCAAGCAGCGCCTGCAAGCGGTTATCGAGAACAAGACCGTCGTACTGGTTACGCACCGTGCTTCGCTGTTGTCGCTGGTCGACCGGCTGATCGTGATTGATCGCGGGCAGATTGTCGCGGATGGCCCGAAAGCCGCCGTAATGGATGCGCTGAAAAAGGGGCAGATCAGTGTTGCTTAAGTCTGGAGCAGGTCGCATCAAGGACGTACTGAGTAACTACTTCAAAGGCTCGGAGTCGCTCCATGGGCAACCCTTGCCTGAGGTCAACAAAGCCCTGATCGAGGATGCACCGCGCATTGTGCGGCTGACCATCTGGGGCGTAATCGGTTTTTTCCTGTTCATGGGGCTCTGGGCCAACTTCGCGATCATTGATGAAGTGACTCGGGGAGATGGCAAGGCCATTCCGTCCTCAAAACTGCAGAAAATCCAGAACCTGGAAGGCGGTATCGTTGCCGAGATCTATGCCCACGAAGGCGAGATTGTCGAAGCCGGCGCGCCACTGCTGCGCCTGGACGATACTCGGTTCGTGTCCAACGTTGGCGAGACAGAAGCCGACCGTTTAGCCATGGCCCTGCGCGTCGAACGCTTGAGCGCCGAGGTCGAGGATCGCCCATTGCATATCGCCGATGAAATCCGCAAAGCCGCGCCCAATCAGGCCAACAACGAGGAATCGTTGTACCAGAGTCGGCGCCAGCAGTTGCAGAACGAGATCGGCGGTTTGCAGGAGCAACTGGTACAGCGCCAGCAGGAACTGCGCGAATTCAGCTCCAAGCAGGCGCAGTACCGCAACAGCCTTCAGCTGCTGCGTCAGGAAATCAACATGTCCGAGCCATTGGTATCCCAGGGCGCGATTTCTCCGGTTGAGGTGCTACGCCTCAAGCGGGCCGAAGTGGAAAACCGAGGCCAACTGGATGCAACCTCTCTGGCCATCCCACGCGCCGAGTCCGCCATCAAGGAAGTCGAACGCAAGATCGACGAAACCCGTGGCAAGTTCCGCAGCGAGGCCCTGACCCAACTGAACGAAGCCCGCACGGACCTGAGCAAGGCCCAGGCAACTGGCAAGGCGCTGGAGGATCGGGTCAGCCGTACGCTGGTTACTTCGCCGGTGCGCGGTATCGTCAAACAACTGCTGGTCAACACGATTGGTGGCGTCATTCAACCCGGTAGTGATCTTGTCGAGATCGTGCCGCTGGATGACACACTGCTGGTGGAGGCGCGGATCCGTCCACAGGACATCGCCTTCCTCCACCCTGGCCAGGACGCCATGGTGAAGTTCACCGCCTATGACTTCACCATCTATGGCGGGCTGAAAGCCCGGCTGGAGCAGATCGGCGCCGACACTATCACCGACGAAGACGGCAACACGTTCTATGTGATCAAACTGCGTACGGATCGCAGCCACTTGGGCACTGACGAAAAACCGCTGCTGATTATCCCCGGCATGGTCGCATCAGTGGACATCATTACCGGCAAGAAAAGCGTGTTGAGCTACCTGCTCAAGCCGATCATCCGGGCACGGGCCGAGGCCTTGCGCGAGCGTTGATTGGAGGCCGCTGCTCACTCATATGCTTATTCAATAAAGATATTTAAATTAAATCTCTTATAGCAATATAGTTAATCCCCTGCGTACATGCCGACCAATCGGTGCGCCGCACGACACGAACCAACACGGAACAGCCGTGAGTTTCTGATCGATGCGCGCACCCTTGGGCGCGCACTGCGTGGGAGAGCACTATGTCAGCAGCCTCAATCGCTTTGTCGGTACACGACAGCGCACAGCAGCAAACCTTCGAAATTCGTCCTCTTGCCGGCGCAGTAGGTGCCGAGATCATCGGCCTTGACCTGAGCCTGCCGGTCAACGACGAAGCGTTTGCCCGCATCCACCGGGCTCATCTGGATCACCACGTGCTGGTCTTTCGTAACCAGCACATCACGCCCGAACAGCAGGTCGCCTTCAGCCGCCGGTTTGGCGTACTGCAAGTACATGTGCTCAAACAGTTCCTGTTGGCCGGGCATCCGGAAATCCTGATTGTCTCCAACATTGTCGAGAACGGGCAGAACATCGGCCTGGGCGATGCTGGCAAGTTCTGGCATTCAGACCTGTCGTACAAGGAACTCCCCAGCCTCGGCTCGATGCTGCATGCCCAGGAACTGCCCCGCGAAGGCGGCGACACCCTGTTCGCCGATATGCACAAAGCCTGGGACGACCTGCCAGAGGCCCTGCGCAAGGCCGTCGAGGGGCGCAGCGCCGCACACTCCTATACCGCGCGTTACAGCGAGACCAAGTTCGAAAGCAACTGGCGCCCAACCCTGACTGCCGAGCAGTTGGCACAGGTACAGGAAGTGATTCACCCGATCGTCCGCACGCACCCGGAGAACGGTCGCAAGGCGTTGTTTGTCAGCGAGGGCTTCACCACCCGAATCATCGGCCTGCCGGAAGACGAAAGCCGCCAGATTCTCACCGAGCTGTATGCCCACAGCGTGCTGGAACACAACATTTACCGCCATCAATGGCAGCCCCGCGATCTGGTGTTCTGGGACAACCGCTCACTGATTCACCTGGCAACCGGCTGCCCGAGCCACCTGCGCCGCAAGTTGTACCGCACCACCATTCAGGGCGACGCGCCCTTCTAAGACCGATCAAGGAGCACAGCATGAGTAACGCTATCAGCCGCCTCGCGGCCAGTATCGGCCTGGGTCTTAGCCTGATCGCCGGAAGCCTGGTGGCCCCGGCCGCCGCACAGGCCGAAGGCGAAATTCGCATCGCCGAACAATTCGGTATCGTCTACCTGCTACTGAATGTGGTGCGTGATCAACAGTTGATCGAAAAGCACGGCAAGGCACAGGGAGTCGACATCAAGGTCGATTGGACCCAACTTTCTGGCGGTGCAGCCATCAACGACGCACTGCTGTCCGGCTCGGTGGATATCGCCGGGGCCGGCGTCGGTCCGTTGCTGACCATCTGGGACCGCACCCAGGGTCGACAGAACGTCAAGGCCGTCGCCTCACTCGGCAACTTCCCCTACTACCTGGTCAGCAGTAATCCGAATGTGAAGACGATTGCCGACCTCAGCGAAAAGGACCGCATCGCCCTGCCGGCAGTGGGCGTTTCAGTGCAATCGCGTTTTCTGCAGTACGCGGCAGCCAAGCAATGGGGTGACAAGGAGTATGCCCGCCTGGACAAATTCACCCTGGCGGTTCCGCACCCTGATGCCACCGCAGCCCTGCTGGCCGGTGGCACCGAGTTGAATGCGCACTTCTCCAACCCGCCGTTCCAGGATCAGGTGCTGGCCAACCCGAATGTGCATGTGGTGCTCAACACCTACGACCTGCTCGGCCCGAACTCGCCAACCGTACTGTTTGCGACTGAGAAATTCCGCAAGGACAACCCCAAGACCTATAAAGCGTTCGTTGAAGCGCTGGCCGAAGCGGCAGACTTCGCCCAGAACAACAAGGCTGCCGCCGCCGACACCTACATTCGGGTGACCAAGGCAAAAATCGACCGCGAGGCCCTGCTCAAGATCATCGACAACCCTCAATACGAGTTCAGCGTCACGCCGAAAAACACCTACCCACTGGCCGAATTTCTCTATCGCGTCGGCGCCATCAAGCACAAGCCCGAATCCTGGAAAGACTACTTCTTCCAGGATGAGAAGCCTCTGCAAGGGAGCTGAAACGCATGAACGCCCAATTGCAAGGCCACACGGTCAGCAACCTGCGCGACGTGCCCACGTCGCCTCTGCTGCACGTGGATAACGTCAGCCTCGAGTACCGCACTGCGCAACGCGTGGTGCGCGCCACTCACCACGTCAGCTTTGAAGTGGACAAGGCCGACCGCTTTGTCCTGCTCGGCCCCTCAGGCTGCGGTAAATCGACCCTGCTCAAGGCGGTGGCCGGTTTCATTGAGCCTCAGGAAGGGACGATTCGTCTGCAAGATCAGGTCATCAAAGGGCCTGGTCCCGACCGTATTGTGGTGTTCCAGGAGTTCGATCAGCTTCCACCCTGGAAAACCGTCAAACAGAACGTCATGTTCCCGTTGCAGGTCTCTGGCACGCTGCCGCGTCAGGAGGCCGAGCAGCGCGCGCTGCACTACCTGGAAAAAGTTGGCCTGGCAGCCTTTGCCGACGCCTACCCGCACACCTTGTCCGGCGGCATGAAAGCGCGGGTGGCCATCGCACGGGCACTGGCGATGCAACCGAAGATCCTGCTGATGGACGAACCGTTCGCCGCACTCGATGCGCTGACCCGGCGCAAGATGCAGGAAGAGTTGTTGCTGCTCTGGGAGGAGGTGCGTTTCACACTGCTGTTCGTCACCCACTCCATCGAAGAAGCGTTGGTGGTAGGCAACCGCATTCTGCTGCTGTCACCGCACCCAGGACGGGTGCGCGCCGAAGTGCACAGCCATCAGTACGGGCTGCATAGTCTGGGCGGCCGTGAGTTCCAGGCCTCGGCACAACGTATCCATCGACTGCTGTTTGAGGAAGATCAGGCGCAAGATCAAGTACTTGATCTTGATTTCGCCGATGTTCGCATCGCCTACTGACCTGGAGTTCACTCGCATGGCTACCCCTCCTATTGTGCGCCAGGAGTATGAAGTCCCCCTGGAGCCGCTGCTCAGCGTGCCATTGGAACGTGAGCTTCCACTGCCCCAGCGACTCTGGCAACACAGCAGTTTGCGCAAAGGGCTGATCCTGCTGTTACTGGCCCTGGCCTGGGAAGCTGTTGCCCGTTATCAGGCCAACGACCTGCTCCTGCCCAGCTTTGTCCAGACATCCCGCGCCTTGATCGATGGCCTGGCCAGCGGCGAGCTGCTGGCCAAGGTCGGCGTCTCGTTGATCGTGCTGCTCAAGGGCTACCTGCTGGGCATTGTCCTGGCCTTCGGGCTGACCAGCCTGGCAGTGTCGACACAATTCGGCCGCGACTTGCTCAGTACCTTGACCTCAATGTTCAACCCCTTGCCCGCCATCGCCCTGCTGCCTTTGGCGCTGCTCTGGTTCGGCCTGGGCGACAACAGCCTGATTTTCGTACTGGTACATTCCGTACTCTGGGCGCTGGCGCTGAACACTTATGCCGGCTTTCTCGGCGTATCGGAAACCCTGCGCATGGCCGGACGCAACTATGGCCTGCGCGGCTTGCGCCTGGTCCTGCATATCCTGATTCCAGCCGCGCTACCGTCGATTCTTTCAGGGCTGAAAATTGGTTGGGCCTTTGCCTGGCGCACCCTGATTGCCGCCGAACTGGTCTTCGGTGCGACCAGCGGCAAGGGTGGCCTGGGTTGGTACATTTTTCAGAACCGCAACGAGCTGTACACCGACAAGGTATTCGCCGGCCTGGCGGTGGTCATCCTGATCGGCCTGTTGGTGGAGAGCCTGGTATTCAATAGCCTGGAACGGGTCACCATCAAGCGCTGGGGTATGCAGCGCTAATTCATGCCGTTTGGTACTGGGCGGCGGCCTTGCTCAGGGTTTCAGCAATTTGCTGGCGCAGGCCGATCGGCTGCTCGACGATCAAGCCATCGCCCTGGCTCAACAACCACCAGCGCAACTGCCAGCTATTGCTGACCGTCGCCCTCAGAAGATGCCCATGTGCCAACGGGGCCAGGCTCATGTCCGCCGACAGCGGCGTTTCACGTACCAAGCGCGCCAAACTGTCGCTCACCCAGGCTTGCAGCTCGATTTTATCGGTCTGCCCGAATTGCAGGGCATCGCTGCGCAGGTAAACCTGCAGGTCGAAATCCTCGAGACCTTCGGTGGCACTGCTGAGGATACTGACCGTGCGAAAGCGATGAACCGCAAACTGGCGAATATCACTGTAGGGATCCGCTCGGGCAATCAGGTAGCTGACCTGACCGCGCTGAATCAACGCCAACGGGTTGAGAGTCATTTCGCTGAGTTTGTCGTTATGTGCCGAGTAGTACTGGCACTTCAACTGATACTCCTCCAACAATGCCTTCTGCACCGTTTCCAGAATGCTGTCGGGCACCTCGGGCGCTTGCATGTTCATGTCGGGGCGAACGCTGGCGACTTTGTCCAGCCAGCGCGCAGCCTTGTTCGCACCGGACAAGTGCTCAAGTTTTTGCCGAGCATGACTGAAACGCGCATCAAGCACCTTGAGCATGCTCCCCGGTAGCAGTGGCCGTACCGCTTCCTCGACCAACGCCAGGCTCAAGGCTTCGCTGATGCTCAAGCCGCGCAGTTCGACACAGGCGTTTGCCGCCCAATGCCACCCATAGGGAATACTCTTGTCGTTGCGCTCCAGTGGAAAGATCAACGACAGTTCGTTGAGGTCTCGCTCGATACTGCGCTTGCTGATGGTGAAGCCAGCGTCCTGCAATCGGGCGACCAGCTCTGCGCTAGTGATGCCGGGGGATCGGCTGGGTAGCTGGCGCAAAAGTTCCCATTGGCGGCTGAGTGTGGCGCGGGTGGTAGCAGAGGGCAAAAGGGTGCGTCCTTGTCTAGACTTGCGCACTAGCATGGCGCCCGCCAACGGATATGGCAAATGGCCATTTATTCAACCAGATCAAGGAAGAGCTGTTGAATCGCTTCACGATGATTGTTCGCGACAGGTTTTGTCGTTGCCTTGCGCAGAATCACATCCCATCACCCCCGCTCTCGGTACTGCGGGTGGTTCAATGAGGATGAACATGTCTGCTGTCAGCAATATCTATCCCTTGCTAGAGCGCCTGTTGCCCACGCGCATCACGCCAGCCCCCGGACGTACCGGCCACTTGTCGCGCCTCTATGCCGGGGTTGGCATGCCCAGCCAGCGTGCCGCGCTGGGTGACAGTTTCAGCCTGATAAACAGCCTTGATGAGGCCGCCGACCTGCAGGCGGTGTATACCGACCTGCGCAACCAGGCGCTGGAGGGCAGCATCTCGGCACTCAATGACCTCGGCTGGATCTGGCTCAATGGCAAGTACTGGCGAGCGGATCCGACACTGGCCGGCCACCTGTTGCGCATGGCCGCTTTGCAGGGCAATGCGACAGCATGGTTTAACCTGGCCCAGCAACATTACTTCGGCAAAGGCGTGATGGTGAGCTACGCCTGTGCAGCCGAGTACTACCAGCATGCCTTCGAGCGTGGTTTGGACCATGCTGCAGCGGCACTCGGTGACCTTTACGAGGAAGAGGTCTGCGATACCCATGTGCAGGAGTGGCAAGTCGACCTGCAGCGCGCCTACCAGTGGTTCATGCGCGGAGCCGAACGCGGCGATGCACGCTGCCGTTTTGAAATCGGTTATCGGTTGCTGCATGGCCAACAGGTCGAGACTGACACCAAGGCTGCGTTGTACTGGCTGGAACTCGCCGCAGTCGCCAAGGTGGTACAGGCTGCGGAGGAACTGGCTGTCCATTTCAGCCTGTCGAACGACACCTTGCGCTACCTGTTCTGGCGCGATCAGGCCATTGGCCTGGGCAGCCCCTTGGCGTTGAGCATGAAGCTGGAGGACCAGGTGCGCTACTGAAACCATTGAGCAAGCGCCTCTTGACGTCGGGGGTGGTGGTCGAAGTATATTGATAGTTAGCAAACTATGAATATCCGCGTGACCGCCCTCCAATGAATCTCGACGCACTGCAACTCAACATCAGCAGCGGTATGGTGGCAGCCGGCCGGCACTGGCGACGGATCTGCCAGGCCACGCTGGCTGGTTACGGTATCTCCGAAGCCTGCGCGGTGCCGCTGCTATTGATCGTGCGCCTGGGCGACGGCGTTCATCAGGTCAAGGTCGCCCAGGCGGCCGGACTGGAAAGCCCCTCCCTGGTGAGGCTGCTCGACCAACTGTGCAGCGCGGGCTTCGTCTGCCGTAGCGAAGATCCCCTCGACCGCCGCGCCAAAGCCTTGAGCCTGACCACCAGTGGCCGAGCCTTGGCCGAAGCCATCGAGGGCGAACTGGTTCGCTTGCGCCGAGAGGTACTGGCGGATCTTCCGGCAGCGGATCTTGAGGCGACTCTGCGGGTATTAAGGGCCTTTGAAGAGGCGGCACAGCGCGCCTCGGGGCAAACCGCATGAGTACTTTTTTCAGCTCAATGCCGCCTGCGCGCGACTGGTTCTACGGGGTACGAACCTTCGCTGCCTCGATGATCGCACTGTATATCGCCCTGCTCATGCAATTGCCACGGCCCTATTGGGCCATGGCCACGGTCTATATCGTATCCAGCCCATTCGTCGGGCCAACCAGCTCAAAAGCCCTGTACCGGGCCATGGGTACCCTGCTCGGCGCGGCCGGGGCCGTCTTTCTGGTGCCCCTGTTGGTACAGGCTCCGGTGCTGCTGACGATCGCCATCGCGCTGTGGACCGGTACCCTGCTCTTCCTTTCCATGCACCTGCGCACCGCTAACAGCTATACCCTGATGCTGGCCGGCTACACCCTGCCAATGATTGCCCTGCCTGTGGTCGACAACCCGCTGGCCGTATTCGATATCGCGTCCTCACGGGCCCAGGAGATTTGCCTGGGCATAGTCTGCGCGGCGGTGGTCGGGGCAGTGTTCTGGCCGCGCCGACTGGCCCCTGTAGTGGTGGGCACGACCAGCAACTGGTTCAATGAAGCCCGTCGGTACAGTGACACGTTCCTCGCCCGGCAGGCCTCGACCGAAACCGTCAGCACCTTGCGCGCCTCGATGGTCGCGACCTTCAACTCGCTGGAAATGATGATCGGCCAACTGGCCCATGAGGGCGCACGCCCACAAACCGTAAAGAACGCCCGCGAGCTGCGTGGTCGCATGATTCACCTGCTGCCAGTACTCGACGCACTGGACGACGCACTGCTGGCACTTGAGAAACGCGCCCCGGCCCAAGCTGAACACCTTCAAGCCGTGCTGTTGGAGGCCCGCGACTGGCTGCAAGCCACCGCCGAATCAGCCTCACCAGCACGCTGGTCAGCCTTGCGCACCCGGCTGGAAAACCTGCAACCCGACGCCGCAGCGCTGGACGAGCGGCCCATGCTACTGCTTTCCAATGCCTTGTATCGTCTCACCGAATGGGTCGATCTGTGGCAAGACTGCTGCACGCTGCAACAGGCCATTCGGACCGAGGACCTCTCGCCTTGGCACGCCGTTTATCGACACTGGCGGTTGGGCCGGCTGACACCGTTTTTTGACCGCGGCCTGATGCTCTACTCGGTGTTCTCGACCGTGACCGCGATCATTGCCGCCACGACGTTGTGGATCCTGCTGGGCTGGAACGATGGCGCCAGCGCAGTCATTCTGGCAGCGGTTGCCTGCAGTTTCTTCGCCGCCATGGACGACCCGGCACCACAGATTTATCGGTTTTTCTTCTGGACCACCCTGTCGGTGGTGTTTGCCAGCCTTTACCTGTTTCTGGTGCTGCCCAACCTGCATGACTTCCCGATGCTGGTACTGGCCTTCGCGATCCCGTTCATTTGCGTCGGCACCCTGACCGTCCAGCCGCGCTTCTATCTGGGCACCTTGCTGACCATCGTCAATACGGCCTCGTTCATCAGCATCCAAGGGGCCTACGACGCCGACTTTCTGACCTTCATCAATGCCAACCTGGCGGGCCCCGCAGGCCTGTTGTTCGCCTTCATCTGGACCCTGGTGATGCGCCCGTTCGGTGTCGAGCACGCCGCCCGGCGGCTAACGCGGTTTAGCTGGCACGACATCGTCGGCATGACCCTTCCAGCCACCTTGGCCGAGCACCGCAGGCTGGGCGTGCAAATGCTCGACCGCCTGATGCAGCACCTGCCACGCCTCGGCCAGACCGGACAGGACACCAGCGGTGCCCTGCGTGACTTGCGGGTTGGCCTGAACCTGCTCGACCTGCTGGCCTATATGCCCCGTGCGTCAGCCCAGGCTCGAGCGCAACTTGAACAGGTCGTCACCGAAGTGGGCGCGCATTTCCAGGCCTGCCTGGACGCTCGCCGTCGCCTGCACCCGCCTGAACTGTTGCTGACCAGCATGGAGCGCGCTCGCCAGGCGCTTAACGTGCAGAGCATGGCCGAACACGCCGATGCCCGTCTGCATTTGCTGCATGCCTTGAGCGGTTTGCGTCTGGCCTTGCTGCCAGGCGTGGAAGTCATGCTTGATCCCGCTGCAAACCCACCTCAATTGCCCTATGGCATCGACGGAGCGCCCCTGTGATCGGTGACCTGGATATCAGCGGGGTTTTCCTGCCCACGCTGCTCGTGATGATGCTGGGAACATACCTGCTGTTTCTCGGCCTGCATGCCGTGCTGACACGCGTGCATTTCTATCGCCTGGTCTGGCACCGGGCGTTGTTTAACGTCGCCCTCTACGCCGTACTGCTCGGTACGGTAGATCATTTTTTTCGAAGCCTGATGCTGCCATGAAGAAACCTCTATTGACCCTGGGACGCATGGTCCTGACGCTGTTGGTTGTGACGCTGGCGACCGTACTGGTCTGGCAGATGGTGCTGTATTACATGTTCGCGCCCTGGACCCGTGACGGGCACACCCGCGCCGATGTGATCCAGATCGCGCCTGACGTGTCCGGGCTGATCCAGGAGGTCAGCGTGCGTGACAACCAGGTGATCAAACGTGGCGATGTGCTATTCACCATTGATCAGGACCGCTTCCGCCTGGCCTTGCGCCAGGCCCAGGCCACCTTGGCAGAGCGCAAGGAAACCCTGGCCCAGGCGCAACGTGAGGCCAAGCGTAATCGAGGGTTGGGCAACCTGGTCGCCCAAGAGCAACTGGAAGAGAGCCAGTCACGCGAGGCACGGGCGCAGTCGGCTCTGGCCGAGGCCCAGGTGGCAGTCGATGCGGCGCAGCTCAACCTCGACCGCTCGGTACTGCGCAGCCCGGTGGACGGCTACCTCAACGACCGAGCCCCGCGCGTACACGAGTTCGTCAGTGCCGGGCGCCCTGTACTGTCGGTTGTGGACAGCAATTCTTACCACGTCGACGGCTACTTCGAGGAAACCAAGCTTTCCGGCATCAAGGTTGGCCAGGCAGTGGACATTCGCGTCATGGGTGACAACACACGGCTGCGTGGCCATGTACTGAGCATCGCCGCCGGTATCGAAGACCGCGACCGCAGCAGTGGCGCGAACCTGCTGCCCAACGTCAACCCCGCATTCAGTTGGGTACGCCTGGCCCAGCGCATCCCCGTACGCATCGCCTTCGATCAGGTGCCGGATGATTTCCGCATGATCGCCGGGCGCACGGCCACAGTGTCCATCATCGAGGGCAGCGGTCAATGAAGCGGTTGGCATTGCTGAGCATCAGCCTGGTGCTATCGGCCTGCCAGATGGTCGGCCCGGATTACCACCTGCCCAAGGACGCAGCGGTCAACCGCAGTGACCTGCAAGGCACGTTGCGCAACGATGCGAACAGCGTGGTCTCCGCACCAGTGCCCGGCAACTGGTGGCAGCTGTATCGCGATGATCGCCTTGACCACTTGGTGCGCGACGCCCTGGCTGCCAACACCGAGCTGCGCGTAGCTGCCGCGAATATCGCCCGGGCCCGCGCCCAAGTCGAGGAAGCACAGGCTCAGGGCGGCTTTCACGCCGGAACGAAACTCGGCGCCCAGCGCCTGCAAGAATCCGGCGAGGCGTTCCTGCTGCCGGAAAAAGTGCCCGTGGCCAATATTGGCGAAGCGATCCTTAGTGCGTCCTACCAGTTCGACCTGTGGGGCACCCTCAAGCGCGGTGTAGAAGCAGCCCAGGCCAATGCCGACGCAACCCAGGCCGCCGCTGATACGGCACGAATCACAGTGGTCGCCGACGTCGTGCGCGCCTATACCCAGGTGTGTGCCGCCAACGAAGAGCTGCACATCGCCCAGACCTCACTGGACCTGCAGGAGCAAAGCCTGAGCCTGACCCAACGCCTGCGCGATGCCGGGCGTGGCGACGAAACCCAGGTCACGCGCTCGCAGACCCAGTTCAAATCCCTGCGCGCTGAACTGCCGCGCTATCAGGCAGCACGCGAAGCCGGTCTGTTTACCCTTTCGATGCTGCTGGCCAAGCCTGTCGACCAGCTACCGGCCGGCACCGCAACCTGTGCCGAACTGCCCCACATTGCCCAGTTATTACCCGTAGGTGATGGGGCCGCGCTGCTCAAGCGACGCCCAGATGTACGCCAGGCCGAGCGTGGCCTAGCAGCCGCCACCGCCACCATCGGGGTCGCCACCGGCCAGCTGTATCCGGACATCAGCATTGGCGCTCAAGTTGGCACCATCGGTATTCTGGAAAACCTCGGTACACCGGCAACCAATCGCTGGGGTTTTGGTCCGCTGTTGACCTGGAACGTACCGACCAACGGTACTCGGGCACGTATCCGCGAAGCCGAGGCCTCGACCCAAGCCGCCCTGGCACGCTTTGATGGCGTGGTGCTCAACGCCATCCGCGAAACCCAGACCAGCCTTGCCCAGTACAGCGCCCTGCTGGAGCGGCGTGATGCCTTGGCAGAGGCCGAACGCTCGGCGCAGTTGGCTGCAGATCAAACGCATCGTTTCTATCAGGCCGGTCGCGCGTCGTTCCTTGCCGACCTGCAGGCGACCCGCACTTATACGGATATGCGCGCCCAACTGGCGGCTGCCAACACTCAGGTCGCCTTGGGACAGATCGGGTTGTTCCTCGCGCTGGGTGGGGGCTGGGAAGGCACTGGTGATGCACGCGCCGCGCAACCCTCGGCAGCACACTGATGCCCTCAGGTTTTATCCATCATCCCCTTGAACAGCTCCAACGGCAGCGGGAAGACGATGGTGGATGACTTGTCCCCGGCAATGCTGCCCAGGGTCTGCATATAGCGCAGTTGCATGGCGCCGGACTGGCGCCCCAGCATTTCGGCAGCCTGCATGAGCTTTTCTGACGCCTGCAATTCGCCTTCAGCATGAATCACCTTGGCCCGTCGCTCACGCTCGGCTTCAGCTTGACGGGCTATGGCGCGAATCATCGACTCATTCAGGTCGACATGCTTGATCTCGACGTTTGCCACCTTGATGCCCCAGGCATCGGTCTGGGCATCAAGCACCTGACGGATGTCCAGGTTGAGCCGTTCGCGCTCAGCCAGCAGTTCGTCGAGTTCATGCTTGCCCAGTACCGCACGCAAGGTGGTCTGGGCCAGTTGGCTGGTAGCGGCGAAGTAGTCCTCGACCTGAATGATTGCCTTTTGGGCATCCAGCACACGGAAGTAGAGCACCGCATTGACCTTGACCGAGACGTTGTCGCGGGTGATCACATCCTGGGGCGGTACGTCGTGAACCACGGTTCGCAGATCGACCCTGACCATCTGTTGCACGCCCGGAATCAGCAGAATCAGCCCCGGCCCTTTGACCTGCCAGAACCGGCCCAACTGAAACACGACGCCGCGTTCGTACTCGCGCAGAATGCGAAAGGCTGAAAACAACAGCAGCATGATCAGCCCAAACAGCGCAGCAAAACCCAGTTGCAGGAACATGCTCACTCTCCTTGCGCCGGTTGTTCGGCGGCAGCACTAACCTCCAGCAGCACGCCGTTGCGTGCCACCACCCGAACTCGCTGCCCGGCGTGCAAAGGCGTCTGGCACTGTGCCTGCCACTGCTCGCCCTGGGCCTGTACACAGCCCATGCAAGGGTCTGTGGCCTGCACGTCGGTGACCCTCACCACGCTACCCACAAGGCCGGCATCTCCACTGACCAGTGCACGCCTTCTGGCCCTGAGCGCCATACCGATCAACCCGCTCAACAACAACGCTGCGAGCAGGGCCAACCCCAGTATCAGAGGCAAGGGAATGCCAAAGCCGGGCACATCGGTGTCCATCAGAATGACAGCGCCCGCCACAAACGCGGCAATACCCCCAAAGCCGATGACCCCAAAGCTGGGCAAGAACGCTTCTGCAATCATGAATGTCAGCCCCAGCATGATCAGGCCAACGCCGGCATAGTTCACCGGCAACAACTGCAACGCGTACAAACCCAACAACAGGCAGATGCCACCCACCACGCCGCCTACACCGGAACCCGGGTTCATGAACTCGAACATCAGCCCGTAGACACCGACGGTGATCAGCACCAGCGCCACACTGGGGCTGGTGATGACCGCCAGCAGTCGGGTACGCCAGTCGGGTTGGCGCTCAATCAGCGGCGCCTGGGTGGTCTGCAACACGACGGCCTGGCCTGCAGCCTCAAGGCTCTTGCCATCGAGTTGGCGCAACAGGTCTGGCATATCAGTGGCCACACGATCGATCACCTTTAGCCGCAACGCTTCGCTGGCGGGCAGACTGACCGCATCACGGACGGCCTTTTCCGCCCACTCGACATTCCGCCCGCGCAATTGCGCCAGGCTGCGAATGTAAGCGGCGGCATCATTGATCTGTTTGTGGAGCAGGGTGTCGCCAGGATCTAAGGGCGCCTTCTTGTCGCTACTGGGGGCAGCGGGCGGCGCGCCCGGTGCGCCGCCAATCTGCACCGGTGTGGCCGCACCAAGATTGGTTCCCGGGGCCATCGCCGCGACATGGCTGGCATAGAGAATGTAGGTACCCGCGCTAGCCGCCCGAGCCCCACTGGGCGAAACAAAGGTGGCCACCGGTACCGGGCTGGCGAGGATCGCCTTGATAATGGTACGCATCGAGCTGTCCAGGCCACCCGGGGTGTCCAGCTCAATCACAACCAGTTGAGCACTCAATGCCTGAGCCTGGGCCAGCCCCCTCACCAGATAGTCGGCAGAAGCCGGACCAATGGCATCGTCTACACGCAAGAGCAGCACCGGGCTACCAGGCGCACCCTGCCCCCTCGACATAACGACGAGCATCAGCAGCAGAAGCATGCGCCACCAGCGGCGAGCGTTCACCCGGTCACACCTGGCTTGTATGTGTGAATTAAGTTTAGTCCGGCAACCCACAACAGCACCGCCTAAACTTTCCACAGGGGGACAAACTAACCGAGGCCTGTAATGGCATAACGCCTGGACTGGGCCTGGAGGTGCATCATGCGTATGGCAAGAACCGTGCAGCAGCGCCTGGACACGGCCGGCTGCGATTACGACATCGTTCCTCACCCACACTCAGCGACCAGCCTTGAGTCTGCACGCACTGCAGGTGTCCCCGCCGAGCGGGTCGCCAAATCAGTCATGCTCGACGACCGTCGCGGGCACTACCTGATGGCTGTACTACCGGCCAACCGTCATCTGGACATGAGCAAGGTGCGCGCCACCGGCCCTTGGCAACTGACCCGAGAAAGTGGCCTGCCACACCTGTTCGGCGACTGTGAGCGCGGCGCCATTCCAGCGTTGGGCGATGCCTACGAAATCAAAATGCTGCTCGACCCGACGTTGACCCGTCAGGGCGATATCTACCTGGAAGCAGGCAACCACGATTATCTGGTTCACATGAGCATGGATCAGTACCTGAAACTGGTGCCAAAGGCCGAAGTACGCGAGGTCTGCTGATGATCTCCAACCCACCGCCAGGCGGGCACTGTCATTAGTCTGCCTGGCCCAAGGAGCGAACCATGGAATCAACTACCCATAGCCTTCCCTCACTGTTCAAACAATTGGGCTTGGCTGACGATGCGCTGAGCATTGACCAGTTCATTACCAGCCACTCCCCCCTGAAATCCGATATAGCGCTCGCAGATGCGCTGTTCTGGACAGCGTCGCAACGCGATTTTTTGCGCGATGAAATCCTTGAGGACGCCGACTGGGCCGAAGTGATCGACCAGCTCAGTCTGGCACTGCGAAAAATGCGCTGAGCGGCAACGGATATCGGCGAGTGGCGTTGCTATGCTCAAAACAACAACACGGGGACAGCGCCAATGAAAGATCCCTATGCACCCGGCTTCTGGTGCGCGGTAACCGCCTTGATATTGCTCACCGCCGGTTATTTCTATGGCATACGCGACGCTTACGAACTGGCAGAGGCCGAACTGTTCCTGTTCGGCGCCGCTGCCGTGATCGCGGCAATGGCACTGACGTCATTGGCCTGGACCTCCTGGCAGCAGTTGAAAACGCGCAAGCGCCAATTGGCTCAGGGCCGCACACTGGTTGCCATCTGGAACACCAAGGTGGCGCTGCGCCGCGTCGAGACCGTCTTTGACCGCTATTTCTGGGGCAGCTATTGGCAACCCGGACGGACCTTTCAGGAGGTCATGGGCGAACTGGAGGGCACGCCACTGGAGCAAAGCCTGGAAGCCTTGAAGCGCCAGTGCCGCGAGCTTGACCAGGAAATCCAGGACTCCCGTTGGCACTGGCTGAACAATGCTCGGGAGCTCTCCAGTGTGGCCACCGCGATGGCCCGTGAGCGCTATCAACTGGACCTGTGCGATTCGCAGCAAAGTGCGGGACGGGGTGCGGCAGTACTCAACCGCGACCTGGAAGTGCTGGTGTACACCTGGTCAGCGCGCCTGCGCAGCTTTGATCACCAACTCGACGAGCTGGAAGGCGAGTACCGTTAGCGTACTCGCCCCGCCGCAGCACTACTTCCAGGGTGCCGGTTCGCCGACCAATTGCCCCTGAATACCCTGAATGCCCATTTCACGCAGCACATTGAGCTCACCTTCGGTTTCAACGCGCTCGGCAATCAACGGCAAGTCGATACTGTGTGCTGCGCGCTGGATCGCCTCGATGAACAGACGCTTGTGCTGTTCCTGATCAATGGCGCGAATATAGCTGCCGTCGATTTTCAGGTAGGCCAACCCCAGATTCGCCAGGTTACCGATCATGCTGAAGCGCCCGCCAAAGCGCTGCAGGCTCAGGCTGAAACCCAGACTGCGAAGGCGTCGGGTCAATTGCTCCAGCACGGACTGCTCGGGCAACTGCTCTTCCCCGATTTCCAGCGTCAGACGTTGGCCCAATGCCGGATACTGCCCCAACAACTCATAGACCCGCTGCAAGGCTTTTGGATCAGCCAGGGTTGCCGCCGACAGGTTCAGCGCCAAGGCGTAGCCGTGGTCACCCATTTGCTTGAGCACGAGTTCCAACATCAACAGGTCGAGCCTCGCCGACCAGCCAAAGCGCTCCAGCCAAGGCAGAAAGCGACCGGCAGCGATGGTCTGACCCTGAGCGTCGAGCAAGCGCGACAACACTTTGTAATGCAGTACACGCTCAAGGTCTTCCGATGCCACAACCGGTTGGAAGAACAACTGGAAACGCCCCTGACTCAAAGCATCATCCAGCAAGGTATGCCAACCATGATGGGTATCGCCTGTTTGCGGCGCAGTACCCTGCTCAAGGCACACCCAACTCGGCTCAACCTGGGCCTCGGCGCGAGCCAGGGCCTCATCAGCCAATTTCAACAGTGCCTGCGGGTCATCACCCGGGCTGTAAGGCGCAAGGCCGATACAGGCCACCGTGCTCACGTCGGTCGCACCGGTCGCACTAAGGCTCTGCAACGTGACCTCAAGCGCCTGCGCCAACTGCACGGCCTCTTCATGCACCATGCCCGGCGCCAGCACGGCGAACTCGCCGCCGCGGCTGCGGGTAATCAGGTTGTTGGTTTCCGGGTAATTGGCACAGGCACGTTTCAGCTGCTGCCCCACCGCTTGCAGCAACTGATCAGTCCGTTGCCCACCCAAACGCTGGTTGAGCCCCGCCAGATCCTTGACCCTCAGCAACAGCAGGTAGCCCGCTCGCGCCTCTTCCAGGTTACTGACCTTGGCGTTGAGTTGCATCTCGAAATAGCGGCGGTTGGCCAGCCCGGTGAGGCTGTCCTGGTATGACTCAATCCGCAGTTTCTCGCTGCGCTCGGTCTGCTCCAGAAACAGCGCCTTGAGCTTATCGACCATCTGGTTCATTGCCTGGACAACGCGACGCAGTTCAGGTGTACGCGGCAGTTCAGGCAAGCTCAGGAACTCTCGCCGTGCAATGGCTTGGGACTGGGCAACCATATAGTCCAACGGCTTGAGTTGGCGACGTAACAACATCGCGCCCAACAATGCACTCAGCGCACCACAGAGCAGCAGCCAACCCAGGCTACCCAATGCACTCTGCCAGAGCTTGGCCAGGGCGAACATCGGGTGACTGACCACCTCGACACGCGCCGCCTGCTGCCAACCCCGGCTGACGATCGCATCGCCGCCCGCAGCCTCCAGGCCTATGAGACGGATGAACCAGCGTGGCACGCTGCCAGCTTCCGGCTCGGCATGGCGCTCAACCAACAGGGCGTCAGAGGTCAGGTCTACTACCCGGATGCTGGAATAGTAACCACTGTCGAATATCGAGCTGACCATCAACTCGACCATTGCCGGGTCATCAATGTTCGGTGTCAGCGACAATGCCAACGCCGTCGCCGCATCCTGGGCATGCGAGCGCAGTTGGTTGACGTACTGACTGCGCGAGCTCTCCAGACTAACCATGAAACTGCCGGTGAAGGCGACCACCAGGAACAGGCAGATGGCAAGCAACAATTGTTTGAACAGTGACATCTACGCTCCTTAGTAAACCGGCTCGGCCGGGAAACCTTCGGCCTGCATCTTCTTCAATAGATCCTGCCAACGGGACAAACGCTTGGTATCGCCGACCTTCTTGTTACCCTTGGCCCCCGCCAGCCAGAGCCCCTCGCCGTTGAATGCATAGACCGGCAACAGATCGGCACGCTGGCTGGCGGGCTTGATCGCATCGATCAGGCTATCCAGTACCAGCGGCATGGCGTCTGGGTTCGAATAATAGGTCAAAACCATATGCGCGCGGTTCTGGCGCAGCGCCTTGACGTAGGTAATACGCAGCTTTTCGCTGGGAACTCCAAGCCGACGCAAGCTGAAATACTTGGCAATCGCATAGTCCTCGCAATCACCGGCACCCTTGATCAGCGACTGGATTGGGGTAGCCCAATAATCCACTTCACGCCAAAGGTCGATATCTTCCTCATAGCGCAGCTGACGGTTGAAGAACTGATTGACCACATTGAGGCGCTCGACCTCACTCAGTTGCTTCTGCGTAGCCAACAACTGTTGCCAGGCATCGATACGCCCTTGGCCTGCCCCCAGTGGGCCGTACAAGGCCTGAGCTCGTCGACTGATCTGGGAGAAATCCCAGTCCGCACGCAAGCCGCCCAGCAACATGCAGCCAAGCAGCAAGGCCAGACCAAACCGGCGCATGATCAGATGAAAAGCCCAACGTTTCGCCAATGCGAATAACCCGTGCAGACCTGAGGGAACCGGATGGTGCGACTTGCTCGATGAAAAAACAATGGCCGACTGAGATCACACTGCTATTACTGTGCAACTACCCAGAAAATACCGGCATTCTGTCCGCTTCCCTTGGGCAAAAACTTCATTCACGATAGTCGTTGAATCGGCAACAGCGCACTTGTTGCAGGGCCGCATAAAGTGTTGTCGCTGTGGTTCACAGCCGGTTTGACAAGTAAATTTTCAATCACTAGTGTAGATTGGATCCAAGATCCAAAAAAGCACACCGACATCAGGGTAGAGTCCGCGTGGCCGAAAAGTCCAAACTCTTGAGTGAAATACTCGGTGGCGAGCAGGTTCCGCCGCATCTCGCTCGCAGTGTGATCGAAGAACGGCTGCGCAGCGCCATCATCGAAGGGCGACTCGCACCCGGAGTGGCCTTGCGCCAACAGGAACTGGCAACGTTGTTCGGCGTCAGCCGCATGCCCGTTCGCGAGGCATTACGCCAATTGGAAGCACAGTCATTGTTGCAGGTGGTAGCCCATAAGGGGGCCGTGGTTGCACCGTTGATCGGTGAGGATGCGGTGGACACCTATGCGCTACGGGTCATTCTGGAAGCTGAGGCGTTACGCCAGTCGATCCCACTGCTTGATGCCGACGATATCGCGCAGGCACGTCACTACATCGAACTGTTGGAGACCGAAACCCGATATGCAGAGATCGGTCGTCTGAACCGCCTGTTTCACATGTCTCTCTACCACAAGGCACCCAACCAGAAACTGCTGCGCCTGATTGAAAACGAACTCAATGAAGAAGAACGCTTCCTGCGTTTCCATCTTTCGTCCATGGGGCTGGGCAAACTGACCCAGGATGACCACCGCGGGTTAGTGGAAGCGGCCAATGACAAAGCCGTTGAAGAGGCCGTCAGTATTCTGCAGAAGCACTTGAACAAAGCCGCCGTAACAATGAAAAACTACCTGAGCAAGCAGCGAAACGATTGATCCAGCAGCCTGCGCCTTACAGAGACTGGCGCGGGGCTGCAGTACTGCTTCAGGGAAGTCTTGAGCGCAAGGAAATGCAGTGCACGCCCACACGCCACAACAGCTTACGCCCCTACCGTGCGCACAGCCCGGCTCAATTGTGCTGATCTGCTTCGCCAACAGCGCGAGCAGCCTGGCGCACTATCAGCGCTGGCAGAACGACCTGAACGATCACATTGAGCTGGCGCCAATAGATGTATCAGGCTACGGTGCTACCGCGGGCGGCTCTGGCACTGAGGACCTTTGCGAGCAATTGTTTGAGCGCTTGCAAGTCTACCTACGCCGACCTCATGCGCTGTTTGGTCATAATGACGGCGCGCACCTGGCCTTCGAGATCGCCAAGCGAATGCAACACGTCAGTCCGCGCTTGACCCGTCATCTGTTCGTTTCAATGTGCGATAGCCCAGCAACCTCGCCATGCCAGACCGCGCATAGCCTTCAAGTACCCGTCACTGCACTTTATCCGCCAGGCAGTCTGAAACGCATACTGGGCTGGCGAGACTACATTTGCCGTGAGCTGGAACTGATCGAGTTGCCCAGCACGCAACTCGACGATCCGAAGCTGCAGCAGCGTCTGATGCAAATCATCAATACCCACTTGGGGCTGCTCAGCCTCTAATCCTGCTTCGCTGTCACCCATCAACGACATCCCCTCTTACACCTCCTTTTCCTCCAGGCCGGCAGCCAGACATGGCAGTGCCGCCATTTTGAGCACACTCTTAGCAGCAGACGGCCGCTGATCGCCAAGGGTGGACCTGGTCGTCTGTGCGTTATGGATCAACAGAAGGAGTTCGACCACGGGCAAGGACCGATACCGATCAGCCGCCCCTCATAGTTCATATGTAACTTCCCCACCACATCAGTGCGCCGAGCGAAACAATCGCTCAATAACTTTATTTCGATCCAACTGCATCGAAAGGATCGCACTCATCTAAATAAAACTTAACTTAAAAGTTTTATAGAAGACCTTATTTGCAAATAATAAGCGCACCATTAATTAATTTAAAAAACACTTGCAGACAACTTTGAAGTTGCTTTAGTTTTTTCCCTGCCAACTGCATGAACGTTGGCACTGTGGGCCCACAAGGGCCTGAATAAAGCCACGACGGGCTTATATACAGCGATCGCCATTATCGGACTTTTCGTTCGACGGCCTCGCTCGGCCTGAAGAAAACAATTCATGCCCCACTCACAACATTGTCCAATTAAGGAACCATCATGACCCCACTCAAATATTTACTCAGTGAAAAGAAGGCGGTACTTGCCGCGCACCCCATCTTCGCCGAAATAGACTCATTACCCGTGTTACAACGGTTCATGGAAACCCATGTCTTTGCCGTCTGGGACTTCATGTCACTCACCAAGCGGCTACAACAAGAACTGACCTGTGTACAACTACCCTGGTTACCACCCGCTGACCCCAAGGCGGCTCGCCTGATCAATGAAATCGTTTTAGGCGAGGAGTCCGATAACCGGCTGGTGCACGGTCATTACAGCCACTTTGAGCTGTATCTGGACGCCATGCGCGAAGTCGGCGCCAGCACGCTCGCTATCGAGCAGTTCGTGCGCCTGCAGCGCGAGGGCATGGGTTATGCCAGTGCCTTGGGCCGTGTCGCTGCCAGCGATGCCGCCAAGCAGTTCGTCTGCAACACCCTCGAAACCGCCATGAATGCCCCCGCCCATGCAGTCGCAGCAGCGTTCCTGCATGGCCGCGAAAGCGTGATTCCAGGAATGTTCCAGCGAATTCTGGATGATTGGGGAATTACTGCAGAACAGGCCCCGACCTTCCGTTACTACCTGCAACGGCATATCGAAGTGGACTCGGAAGACCACGGGCCAGCAGCCGAGCAGTTGCTCGCGCGGTTAGTAAACAACGACCCCCGACATGAGAGCGAGATGTATGAAGCTGCCATTGCTGCAGTGGAGAGTCGCATTGCCCTCTGGGACCGCCTGCGTGACGCGATGCACGCTGAAACTGCCGAGGCCAGCGTATGAGTGCTATCGACTACCAGTCGTTCGCTACGGTCTGGGAAGACCGAGCAACGATACGCACCCGCCCACGGCGAATACTGGAGAACGACGACCGACTGATTTATCCGTTGAGCCGTCAGCCACTGGTGCTGGGTGCCACGTTCATGCGCGAGTGCTCGCAATGGCGCGACTTCGTGCTGGTGCAAAGTCTCTACAAGTTCATCAACGATGTAGTGATCTTCGAAACCGAGATCGTCGACCGCACAGCACGCGCCATTGCCAAGAACCGCTTCGCGATCCGCTTTCCTTTTGCCTGCCGCTACGACGCCATGACGGTGGTCGTTGATGAGGACTACCACGCTCTGGTGGCAATGGATTTCATGCAACAGACCGTGGCGCTGACCGGCATTGAGCCGATCGATCTACCCAACGAAATTGAACTGAGCCGCGCTATTCCGGCGGCCCTGGCTCTGGTGCCAGAACACCTGCGAGATGCGCTTGAACTGATTTGCGTGGCTATCGCCGAGAACACGCTGACCAACGATGTGGCGGCCTTTGCCCGCGACGACACGGTCAAGCCATCAATCAAGGGCCTGATGGCGGATCACCTGCTCGACGAAGGCCGTCATTCGACGTTCTGGGCGCGGCTGGTACGCCTCTACTGGCAGAGCGCACCGGAAGAGGACCGTAGCTGTATCGCCCAAATACTGCCGGTGTTCATTCGCCAGTACCTCACCAACGATATCCAAAAGGCCTTCGACTTCAACGTGATCAAACACCTTCAGGTGTCTGAACGCGTGCGCACAGCGCTTAACGAGGAGGTGCTGAGCATGGTTTATCCGATCAATCAGCAACACCCACTACTGGGCAACATCCTGCGCTTTTTCCGCAACAGCTCAATGCTCGACTCGCCGTGCGTGCAACACGCGCTGGCCGATTACCACGTCGAGACAAGGAGACCGTCATGAAACGCCTCGATATTTTACTGGTAGGCACCAGCCCGGCACTGGCTGCACTGCACGCTGAGCTGGAGCAACATGGTCACGTCCTTTACCTGGCGACAGATCTGTCTAGACCAGAGCAGCCGTTACAGGTGGCTCCACAATTGGTCATCGAAGATGGCAGCTTGCCCCTTCCGTATGCTGCAGAAACAGGTGTTTCCGGTTGCACCTTCCTGAGCCTGCGGCTGGGTAGCAGCACTGACACACGGGGCCTGCTGCCGGGCCTGGAGCTGCGCTGCTGGACAGGCAGCCGCAAAGCCCAACGGCTGATTGCGCACGAAGTGCTGCCGATGGAGCCTTCAGGCAATGGTCAGCAACTGCGTCTGCAAGCCATTGCCCGCCTTCAGTCACTGGTTGCGCTGCAGGTCGGGCGCCTCTCGCGCAACCCCGACTACTTGCTTGAAACGCCCACCATCAGTGGTGCTCAGTTCGCCCATGAACACGGCCTGATGTGGCTGGAACAACTGGCATTTGTTCATCTCTTCAATAGCACCCGAAATGAACAGTTACTCAAGCGCGCGGATGTGCCTGTCATCGAACGGCTGGAGCGCAGTTTTCAGGTCTTTGCCGATAACCCGGCGCTGAACCTGAATGGTCATCGTCTCAGTTATGCCCAGTTGCACGCTCAGGCATTGGCCATTCAACAGCAGTTGATCCCTCACCTGCCAGCGCACTGGGCTCAACCACCAGTGATCGCCATCTGCTTGCCCAAGTCACTGGCGCTCTACGCCAGTTTGCTCGCCGTATTGGGCTGCGCAGCGGTGTACCTGCCAATGGACCCCAACCACCCTGCCGAGCGTCTTCAGTACATTCTCGACAATGCCGGCGCAGCACTGCTGATTCACGATGCCAGCTTCAGTCCCAACCGGGCGGGCCTACCCACACTGGATCTGAGCCAATTACCCGCGGCACCGCAAACGCCCCTGTCCAGCCTGATACGCATACGCGCACAGAGCGAAGCACCCAGTGTGGCCATTTACACCTCAGGTACCACCGGCCACCCAAAAGGGGTTCTACTCAGCCAACGCAACCTGAGCCACTTCCAGCATTGGTATGCCGAGCATGTGCAACTCGCGGCACACAGCCGAGTGCTGCAATTTTCGACCATCAACTTCGATGCATCGTTACTGGACATCCTGCCTACGTGGGCCTGTGGCGCCGAATTGGTCATCCCTGATGAAGACCAGCGGCGTGACCCACAACGCCTGCTTGAGCTGTTACAGCGAGAAGCTGTCACTCATGCCTTTCTGCCACCGGCTTTACTGAGCATCCTGCCGCTGAAGCAGATGAGGGGCGTGAACCACCTGATAACCGGTGGCGATGTCTGCGAACCAGAAGTAATCGAGCACCTGGCCGAACAGTGCTGTTTCCACAACATCTACGGGCCAACCGAAACCACCGTACTGGCAACTACGCGTGTATTCGCCTGCCGGGACAACAACCGCAACTTGGGTCGCCCCATCGCCAACTGCGAAGTTTTCATTCTCGACGAACACCTGCAACCCGTGGTCGAGCAAACACCAGGTGAGTTGTACATCGCAGGACCGGGCGTGGGCCTAGGTTACTTGGGTAATCCGCAGTTAAACGCCGAACGCTTTCTGCTGCTGGACCTGCCCGACGGTAGACAGCTGCGCGTCTATCGCACGGGCGATGTGGGCAAGTGGACGGAGCACGGTATCGAAATCTGCGGTCGCCGGGATAATCAGGTAAAGATCCGCGGCTTCCGCGTTGAGCCGGAAGAGGTCGAGCATTGCCTGCGTGCCAGCAAGCTCTACCGTCAGGTTGCCGTCGTGGTCGATCAGCAACGCCGCTTGCTGGCTTTTGCTGCCCAGCCACGGCAGGCAGACGCCAAGGTGGCGTTGCGCAGATACGCCGAGCAGCAACTACCTGATTACATGTGTCCAGCGTTCTATCAGGAACTGCCAAACATGCCCTATACGGCCAACGGCAAAATAGACCGTCAGGCCCTGCGTGCGCGCCCTGTTCAACTGGGGCCGCAAAACACCCATGTGGCACCGCGAAACGATTGTGAACAGCGTGTACTCAGGATCTGGAGCGCGCTACTGGAGTTGCCCGCAGACCATATCTCCTGCACCGACAGTTTCTTCAACCTGGGTGGTCATTCGATTCTGTTGTCGCGCCTGCTATTGGAAGTTCGCGAAACGTTTGGTCGCAGTATCCCAATCAACCGTTTTATCGAAATGCCAACCTTGCAACGCATGGCAATGCTGCTGGGCGACGAAGATAACGAGACCAGCACGCTTGACCCTCAAGCACGGTCCGATGCTGAACGTGCGCTAGACCTTCAGGTGCAACCAATAGACTGCCTTGGCGATGTACACAAGGTCATCGTCACCGGTGCCAACAGCTTCCTTGGTGTGCATATCGTCGAGGCCCTCCTGGACTGGGGCGCTAGCGAAGTGGCCTGCCTTGTGAGACGTAACGCAACCCACTCAGCGGAGGAACGTTTTACTCAGGCCGTGACCGAGAACCAGCTACAAGGCTTGGACCTGAACCGCGTGAGGGTTTTTGAAGCCGACCTGCGCCAACCGAAGCTTGGACTTAATGAGGCGGACTACGACTACCTTGACCGCCATTACGGGGCTTTGATCCACAACGGCGCACACGTCAATCATGTGCTCGATTATCAGGCTCTGGCTGTAGACAACGTCGAGCCCTTGTTTGCCTGCCTGCGCTTGTGCGAAGGGCAACGAAAAAAGATCTTCAACTTTGTCTCAACGCTCTCAGCGTGCAGTGCCATCGACGATGACGGGAAGGTGCTTGAGCAACCACCGGCACAAACGCCACCGATCTACATCCGCAACGGCTACAACCTGAGCAAGTGGGTCGGCGAGCGGATCCTGGAACGGGCACGGGCGCAGGGTGCCTGGGTCAATCTGTACCGGCCGGGCAACATCACCTTCGACAGCCGTAACGGTGTCTGCCAGCCACACAAGAATCGCTTAATGCTGATGCTCAAAGGGTCGTTGCAACTGGGCCAGGTGCCAGCACTGGAGCTCAACTTCGACCTGATGCCAGTGGACTTCCTCGCCCGCTTTATCGCCTTCCACACCAGCCGCTACCGACCCGAGCAGGCGGTGTTCAACCTGCACAATCCCGAGCCACTGAGCTGGCAAGCCTATGTCGCGTCGTTCCGTGACATTGGGCGGCCCTTTGAGCTGGTCGAGGTCGAGCAGTGGCAGCAGCAACTGCAGCGGGTCGACTGCGACAACGCGCTGTTCGAGGTGCTCGGCTTCTACCTGAACGGTTTTGAGGAAGACATCGGCGATACCTCACGCATCGACCATGACAACGCCCGCGAAGGGGTGTGGCGCATGGGCGAGCGCTACCCGGCAAAAAACCCGGCGCTGCTGCAACGCGGCTGCCGCTATCTCCAGGACATCCAGTTCATCTGAATCACCCAAGCCAAACAGGAGTACACAACCATGCAACTGCAACCTGACACCCTGATCCACAATCCCGATGGCTGCCGCGTTGTTTCTAGCGTCGAGATCTCCGCCGCCGCCACCAGCGTCTGGAACATCGTTGGTAACTTCGCCGGCTTCCCGGTGTTCATCCCTGCCTTGGCACATATCGATATGACCGGCAGTGGTGTGCGATCCGTACGCAAGAAGCTGTTCAAGGACGGTAATGTGGTCATCGAGCAACTCAACTCACACGACGACCAAGCAATGTGCATGACCTGGAGCCTGATCTACACCAGCCTGAACATTGGCAACCTCTGGGCAGCCATGCAGGTGGAGGCCCTGGGAGAGCAGCACAGTCGCGCGACCTGGACTATCCAGGCAGAGCCTCATGAAGGTGGTGCCGAAGCGCTACCAGCGTTCCAGGCCTTTCTACAGGGCTTTGCCGATAACGCCATGAGCAATGTCCGCAACCTGCTCACCTGAGCACTAGCCCCGGGCGGGGCGTGACCGTACGTCATGCCCCTACCGCAACCAATCTCTGTAGCTTGCATACAGCAGAGTACAGACCCAGAAAAGACAAAACCCCAGTCTGCCGCGCAGACTGGGGTTTTGGAATTTAATCTTGACGATGACCTACTCTCACATGGGGAAACCCCACACTACCATCGGCGATGCATCGTTTCACTGC
>NZ_PJQQ01000044.1:0-33403 GCF_002858665.1 Pseudomonas sp. FFUP_PS_473 | reverse complement strand
TGCAGCTGTCTCCAGTAGAGTATGAGAAACGCTATTTCCTGAGCTTGGAGAGTGTCTAGAAAACCAGGGGCGATTCACTGTTTGCATAAACGATTCCTTTGCTAGATGGAGCGACTCCCCGCGTGAGCCTATGATCAGTCAGTCTTCTTTGCCACCTGTGATGGCCTTCACCTCAGCCAACAAGTCACCGAACTTGCCGTAATTGACGAACATGGTGCCTCCTTACACCGAGGCCATGGTAGCCCTTTCCGGCGTAAGCTCTCCAGCATCTGCTGCTGTTTGGCATCACCACCATAGGCCTGCATGACCTTCAATTGCCCCTCCGGGACGTAGTGCACTGGGGTCTCACCCGTTGCAATAGTCCACGCAGGGGATCTCGCGTCAGGGTTCCAGGCTGCGCAATGGATGAACACCTCGGCGCGTGCGCACTTGCGCTCTGGCACTGCTTGCCAAAGCTCGGCAGCTACCAGTTTGTACATTACTTCCTGTATCGCGTTCGGCTCCCGAAGGAATGTTGATCGAGGCTGATGCGGTGGCTTCGTACTAGCTAAAGCAAGCGCAATGCTCACTGACGGCGCATCGAGCAGTATTCCAGGAATACCTTGGTAAGCGCTGTGACGATTTCTGGGTCTGCATCTGGTGCCGAGAACAACCGAAATTCGGCATTGGGTAATGGTGGCAATCCGTACTCAGCGCTCAGGACGGAGATTCCCGCAACCAGCTGGCTTAGCGGCATCGGGGCTATGGCTATTCCGGACAATACAGCCGAGCGCAGGGCATTCGTGCTGGTGCATAGCATCGACGTGCGTTGAGCGATGCCCGCTTGTGCAAGATGCAGCAAAGCCGCCTCTCGATAAGCACAAGGTTCTGGAAACAGTGCCAGCGGGAGCGGCTGGCTGATTGGGGTGAGTGGCTGCGCAGCGGTCGCCCAAATGAGCGGTTCGCTCCACAACAGGATCCCTGAGCTATCGGTCTCACACAAAGACCCGACCACTAAATCCAACTCTCCTTGCTTCATCAAGCCGACCAGTGTGCCGGGTATGTTGATCTGAAACTCAATCTCCATACCTGGGTAACCTAGTGCGAGGTTCTGCAGTTCACGCAGCAGCCTGGTCTCCACAAGGTCTTCCGCAAGCCCCACCCTGATACGCCCCTGGAAAGGGGCTCGCATCATTTCAGCCCATGCCTCTCGATTGAGAGCAAGGATGATCCTGGCGTGGCGCATCAGACGGTCGCCCTCCAGCGTCAGTTCCTGCGACCGGGTTGTCCTCTTGAGCAGAGGTTTGCCGACCTGCTCTTCCAAGCGGCGCAGATGCCCACTGACAGCAGGTTGGGTGAGATGGAGTTTTTCTGCAGCGCGACCAAAACCTTGCTCTTCAACTACGGCAACAAAAGTCTTTAGTAGAAGCGGATCAAACATATCTCAATCCATGATGAATAGCGTGTAATTTCTCAATTTATATTTCTTTTAAAGATATGTTGCAATGCCTCGTACACCCGCCACGACACGAGACTGCAATGGCCAAGCTCCTTCATATCGAATGCTCCCCCCGCAAAGATCGCTCAGCGTCCATAGAAGTCGCCCAGAGTTTCATTTCGCGACTCTTGAGCGCTCATCCCGATCTGGAAGTTACAACGCTAGACCTGTGGCAAATATCACTGCCGGAGTTTTCTGATGAGGTGATGGATGCCAAGTACTCTGGATTGAATGGATTGGAGTTGACTGCGACTCAGGTGGTTGCCTGGAATGAACTGAAGGCATTGGCAAATTACCTGCACGAAGCCGACGTGCTCGTGCTGTCTGTGCCGCTGTGGAACTTCAGCATTCCCTACAAGCTAAAGCACTTCATTGACGTGGTATCGCAGAAAGACGTGCTGTTTAGTTTCAATCCGGAAACCGGGCTCGAAGGCATGTTGCGAGATAAAAAAGCAGTTGTCGTCTATGCCCGAGGTATGGATTTCTCTGCCGCTTCGCTGACACCCGCTCAACATTTCGACTTTCAAAAGCCTTATGTGGAAGCGTGGTTACGGCTTATTGGCATCACCGACGTAGAGTCAATCATCGTCGAAAAAACGGTTCTAGGGTCGGAAGTAGACAGTACCTCTCGCCATGAGGCCAAGATGCGCGCAAATGCTTTGGCGGACGCCCTAAGCGTTTCGGACATAAACTTTCAGCCTGCGAACTCTGTTGCATGAAGATCAAGAACATCTTCCCGATCCTCCATGAGGAACCATAAAAAAGGCCAGCACTGGGCTGACCTTTTTAAACATTGCTATTGGGCCTAATAGCATTATTAGCCCCTCAGTTCCTCTAGAAGTGAGTGGCCGGCCCAGGTAATTCTGATCTTGCCATCATCAACCAAATAGCCGCTATCAAGCAGCAAAAGCTTTGCAGACTCCAACTCATCATTGTCGCAATCCTCTACACAAAACGTGGAGAGATCAAACCCACTCATTCCGCCTACATTGGACTCCGCCTCAACTGCAGCCAGCACTTTCAAAACTGCTTCTTTATTCCTTTTCATTTTCAATCCTTTGAGATGTGTTTGATGGAGGCCAGAGCGTAACCAATTGAGCGAGCCCCATGAAAGAGAGGACACCGTTCCCCCCCAGGGAGGGCTTGAAGTAGCCGCGTGTTTCGGGTCGAGTTCAACGCCCGCCGAATGTTGAGGGTGGCCAATTGATTCAGAACAACCAGAACGGCCTTGTGCAGGCTTCGGTTTCTGAAGTACGCCTATCAGATGTCGACGCTTGATATGGGCAACTCAAGCGCCGACAACGCCATCGGTTACCGGCGGTTCAAGGCTTGGGTTTCAATGCCATCGAGCACCGCATCGACCAGCCCTTTGGCCATTTCTGCGGAGTGCAGGGTGGACCATAGCAGGCCTTTTTTGGGGATGTCGTCGATGTGTTCACAGGCCTGTTGGGCCGTGTCGTAGATGCCCTGGAGCAGCAGGGAGACGTGGACCAGCGCGTCTTCGGCATCGATGCCGGAACATACGGTGAACAAGGGTGCATGGCCGGCGTCACAACAACCGAATGCCGTGGTCGCAGTTTTGCCAAGAAGGGATTGCGGGGGATCGGGAACAATCTTTGTCATAGTGAAGCTCCTTTCGTAGTGACGCTGCCCCAATTCGCGACCAAACGAAATTGGGTGGCAGCTGTACGCAGGTTGGTCGACCGGGACGAAAGGCAAACCCGGCAGGGCCAAAGCCCTCCCGCGCACAGCCGCCATAGCACAACGATACGAACGCCGAGACGTCTGTATTCGAAGAACGAGGAGCTGTAACTTTCGTTGGCACGGGCGACCAAGCCCGTTCGCTGATTTTCAGCGAATGGGAAGCCTAACGCCCAAGGTGCAATGAGGCAAGGCGAAGATCGAAGGGTGGCCGCCATGCGCAGGTTGGTCGACCGGGACAGTAGGCACCCGGCAGGGCCAAAGCCCTCATGCGCACAGCCGCCATAGCCCGGCAATACTCGCGCAAAACCACCCGCGCTCAGTAGCGCCCAGCTGTTTCATTTTGTGGGCAAGGTTCAGCCCCAGTCGTCCCAGGCCACGGCATGGGTGGCGAGGTAGTGCTTTACCGCCGTGCCCACGGTCGGGAAGAAGGCGTCTTCCCCCAGTTGCGCGAACAGGCCGAATCGTTTGAGTTTGTCTTTGACCGGGTCTTTCATTTCGGCGATGCGCAGTTCGATGCCCGCTTCGTTCAGGGCGCCCATCAGTTCGGCCAGCATGTCGGCCGAGGTGACGTCGACGCTGGTCACCGGCTCTGCCGCTACCACCAACCAGCGCACGGGCGTTGGCGAGGCGGCCACGGCATCCAGTACGCGGTCCTGGAATTGTTCGGCGTTGGCAAAGAACAACGGGGCGTCCCAGCGGAACAGCACCAGGCCAGGCACCTGCCGCGCCTCGGGGTAACGCTTGATGTCGTGGTAGCCCTGTACGCCCTTGGCACGGCCCAGCACGGCGGAGTACGGGCGCCAGCCGTCCCAGAGGAATTCGATCACGGCAATCACGATCGCCAGGCCAATACCTTGGATGGCACCGAACATCACCACCCCGACCGTACAGGCGATAGACAGCCAGCATTCCCAGCGCTGGATACGGTAGATGCGCCGCAGGTCGGTGACTTCGATCAGGCCGATGGCCGAGGCAATCACCACCGCGGCCAAGGCGCTGGTGGGCAGGTTTTTCAGCAGGTCGGGGGCGACCATCAGCAAGCCGGCTACGGTGAGCGCGCCGACGACGCCGGTCAGTTGGGTTTTCGCCCCGGCGGCTTCGGCCACGGGTGTGCGCGATGAGCTGCTGCTGATCGGGAAGCCCTGGAAGAACCCGGCGGCCAGGTTGGCGATGCCCAGCCCGACCATTTCCTGGTTCGGGTCGACGTAGCTGCGGGTTCGTGCGGCATACACCCGCGACAGCACACTGGTGTCGGCGAACGAGACCATCGCCACCGCGCAGCCACCGATCAGTACCGGGACGATGTCCTCGCGGGTAATCCACGGGATGGCGAAGGCCGGCAGGCCTTGCGGGAGGGAGCCGAGCACCTCGACGCCTGCGCCTTCGGCCAGGCCCAGCAGGCTGACTGCGACGGTTGCGCCAACCACGGCGATAAGGATGCTCGGCACACGGCCGTTGCCCTTGAACAGCAGGATAACCGCCAGCGTCGCGGCACCGACGGCAAAGCTGGCCCAGTGGATGTTGCCCTCGAACACCCCCATGATCACCGCCCACTGGTTGCTCAGCGGGCCGTCGGATTCAATCGAGAAGCCGAACAACTTGGGCTGTTGGCTGATCAATACGGTCAGCGCAATGCCGTTCATGTAGCCGTAGCGAATGGGTTTGGAGAGCAGTTCGGTGATGAAGCCCAAGCGGGCCACCCCGGCCAGAATGCACACCGCGCCGGAGACGACGGCCATCATGCCGGCGAGGGCAACGGCACGCATCGGGTCGCCGCCGTACAGGGGCAGCACCACCGCCAGTATCACCGCCACCAGCGAGGAATCGGGGCCGAGCACGAGGATGCGGCTGGGGCCAAACAGGGCGTAGGCCAGCAGCGGCACGATGCTGGCGTAGAGGCCATAGATCCCGGGAATGCCCGAGGCCACCGCGTAGGCGATGCCCACCGGCACCAGCATGGCGGTCAGCACCAGCCCGGCCATGATGTCATGGCGTAGCCAGGCCAGCTGATACTCGCGCAGCATACGCAGCCCCGGCATCCAGCGCGCCCAACCGGCCTGGTCGGTCAGCTTGACGCGACGGTGAATTCGACCGGGCTCAGGGCGAGGGGACGACGATTCGGAATTGCTCATTAAGACCCCAGCAGCTAAAGACCTGCAATTCCGTGGTTAACGGCTCAGAGAAGTTTAGTTAGCGTGCACGCTGGTGTCTTGATAGCAGCAAAGTCGGGAGTACGCCATGGGTATTGCGCGGCAGCGCCCCCTATACCCGGAAGTGGTCCATCAGGGTTTGTTGCTGGTTGGCCAGGCGGTTCAGTGCCTGGCTCACCTGGGCCGACTCATCGGCCTGCCCGGACAGTGACTCGGTCACGTCACGGATGGTTGCGACGTTGCGGTTGATTTCTTCAGCGACCGAGCTTTGCTCTTCGGCCGCGCTGGCGATCTGCAGGTTCATGTCGCTGATGACGGTGACGGCATCGCCAATACGCCGCAGGGCGGTAACGGCCTGTTCGACCTGGGCAACGCTGCCCTGGGCCTGTTGATGGCTGCTGTGCATTGAGGCAACGACATCTCGGGTGCCGGTTTGCAGGCCTTCGATCACCTGGCGGATCTCCTCCACTGACTCCTGAGTGCGCCTGGCCAGGTTGCGTACTTCGTCAGCGACCACGGCAAAGCCACGGCCCGCCTCACCGGCCCGGGCGGCTTCGATGGCAGCGTTGAGCGCCAGCAGGTTGGTTTGTTCGGCGATGCCGCGAATCACTTCGAGCACCGAGCCGATCTGTTCGCTGCTGCTGGACAGGCCTTCCACCTGGCTCATGGCGAGGGTCATGTCGCGGGCCAGGTCGTCGATGGCACGGGTGGTCTGGTTGATCACGCCGAGGCCTTCGCGGGTGGCTTGGTCTGCGCCGCGTGCAGCTTCTGCGGCCTGGGCGGCGCTGCGGGCAACATCATGGGCCGTGGCGCTCATTTCGTGGGACGCGGTGGCCACCTGGTCGACTTCACGGTACTGCTGTTGCATACCGGCGCTGGTCTGGCTGGCGATGGCGGCGGACTGGTCGGCGGTGCCACGTGCGTCCTGCACCGAGCTTTTCACATCGGCGATGATCGGCCGCAGTTTGTCGAGGAAGCGGTTGAACCAACCGGCCAGTTCGCCCAACTCGTCGTGTTTGTCGTAGGCGAGGCGCCGGGTCAGGTCGCCCTCGCCGCTGGCGATGTCGCGCAGCATGGCGGCGACACCCAGGATCGGCCGGGTGACGCCGCGTGCGGTCAGCCACACCAGTAACAGCCCGGCCACGGCAGCCAGCAGGCCGAACAGCAGCTCCAGCCAGGTACCTTCGGCGCTGCGGCGGTCGAGGTCCTGCTGCAGGGTTCGCACCGGGGCCAGCAGGGCCTCCATGGGTACATCAAGCAGGACAGACCAGGGCTGCGCGTCCGGTATGGGCTGCAGTGGCGCCAGCACCTGCAAGCGACCGGCCTGTTGCTGCGTGTGGGCCTGGCCCTGGCGTTGCAGGGCCAGCAGCTCGCTGCCGTGTTCAGGGTAGGCCTGGCTCAGCGTCTGGCCCAGCCGGGTTACATCCGGGCTATGCCCGGCGAGCAACCCGCCGGCGCTGACGATGCTGACCGCACCTTTGCCCTGGTACAGCCGCTGGCTGCTGGCTTCAACCAGTTGCTGCAAGTTGGCCAGGCTGATGTCCATGCCCAGCACCGCCAGCAGTTTGCCGTTGTCGATCACCGGGAAGGTCAGCGAGGTGATAAGCGTCTTCTGCCCCGAAGCGTCGTCGAAATAGGGGTTGAGCAGGCAGGGTTTAAGGGTCTGTTTCGGGCAGTTGAACCAGGTGTTGAACGGGGTGCCATCGAGCATGGTGGTGCTGTCGGCGATCAGCGCTTCGCTGACCGTCAAGGTGCTCAACTCGCCGTTACGCTGCGCCCAGTAGCTGGAGAAGCGCCCCTGCTCGTTGCTGCCCCTGGCGCCCTGCCCGCTGAAACGGGCATCGTTGCCATCCAGCGCATTGGGCTCGAACACCAGGTACAGGCTGAGCAGCTGCGGATTGGCCTGCAAGGCCTCTTTCACCTGCTGGTGCAGCGACTCGCGCAGGGCTTCAGGGGCAAGCTGGGCCTTCTGCAGTTGGCGTTGCTGCTGCAGTACCTGGCGGCTGAGGTTTACGCCGTCCTGATAGGCCGCGAGGAAAAAGCGCTGCAGGGTCAGCGCCTGTACCCGGCCCTCGCCTTCCATGCGCTCGCGGGCCGAGGTTTCGAGCATCTGTGCGCTGCTGGCCTTGACCAGCTCGGTGCTCGCACTCATGCGGTAGAGCGAGATGCCAATCAGCACCGCGACGATGGTCAGCAGGCACAGGCCGGTGAGCAGGGTAATTTTCCACTGGATGGACAGACGGTTCAGCAGCATCGCACGTGATCCTTACGCCGGGGGCGACTGGCACGCCTGCGCAGGCGTATTTGTTAGAGCCATTACACATTGCGTGCCACCTGCCAACGCGCGCTGAAAACAGCCTGATGGCCAGCATTTACGGGGGTAATGGCCGGCCAAGGCGAAGGTACGCGCTCGCCCCACTGTTACAGCCTGAGACAGCGACTGTCGCATCGGCAAGACGCCGAGACACTGCGCAGGGGGCTGAGCGTTGATGCAAAACACCTTGTTTTCCATGGTCTTACAGCGCCCGGCGAACATTGGCATGGCGGTTGCGCACGGGCCTGCACAACAAAAACCATAGGAGCAGCCCCCCGATGACCACGCAAACGTCCACTCCCCTGCGAACGCGCCTTGCCCTGGCACTGGCCGCAAGCGGCGTATTTGCCAGCCTGCCAGCGCCAGCCTACGAGCTGTACAACCAGGGCGGCAGCGTACTGAACGCCGACCTGGAGGCGGTGTTCGGCATCATGCACAGCGAGGAAAGCTATGCCACCGCTGGCAACCGCAGCGCTGGCAGTTCGGCCTGGCGCGAGGGCTACATCAAGTACGGCCTGAGCGGCAGCCAGACGCTGGCCGACGCAGGCAGCCTGTACGGCAAGTTCAACCTGGTGAGCTCGGGCACCTGGGGCGACGGTGATGCGGCAGGCTTCACCCTCGGCAGCGAACGCCGTACAGCCGTGGAAGACGCCTACCTGGGCTGGCGCTCCGGGGCGCTGCTGCCACTGTTTGGTGAGGACGGCGTGGACATTTCCGCCGGCCGCCAACTGGTCAAACTCGGCGACGGCTTCCTGCTCAACGGCGACTCGGTGAACGTCGGCGATGCCGACCTCGGTGCCGACTTCGACCGAGGCGGTGCCTACTACCTGGCCGGGCGCAAGGCCTTCGACCAGACCGCTGTTGTGCATGTGGGCGGCACGCAAGGCTGGCGCAGTGATCTGGTGTGGCTGAAGTCAGACAACCGTGCCCAGGCCGAAACCGAGCTGGCGGCGGCCACCCTGGAGCATGTGGGTGCAGCCGGTACGCTGGGGCTGACCTGGATTCACGGGCTGGACGTCAACGAGCGCTTCGCCACCGCCGCCCAGCTTGAACGCAAGGACATGGACACCGTCAGCGTGCGCGGCAGCGGCGGGCTGGGGGTTGAAAACCTCAACCTGGCGTTCGAGTACGCCACCCAGGACCGTGACAGCGGGCGCGAGAACGCCTGGTACCTGGAGGGCGCCTGGACCTTCGCCGATGTGCCGTGGAAACCTACGGCCACCTACCGCTACAGCCGCTTCTCCGAGGCCTTCGACCCGCTGTTCTACGGTTTCAGCCGTGGCTACGGCACCTGGTATCAAGGTGAAGTGGCGGCCAACTATGCCGGGCCATTCAACAGTAATACCGCCGTGCATCATGTCGGCCTGAAAGCGACGCCACGGGACGACCTGACGCTGGGCGCACTGTTCTTCGACTTCGACACCCTCGACCGCGATCTTGGCAACCTCAGCGGCCAGGAACTGGACCTGTACCTGGAGTGGACGGTCAACGAGCACCTGATCATCAGCCCGCTGGTGGGCCTGTACAAACCTGAGCGCAGTGCCAGCGAAGGCGGGTTGCAGTTGGGTAGCGACGATACCAACACCTACCTGCAACTGACCGTGGCGACGTTCTTCTAGCGCCCGGTGCGTGGCCGTGGCCTGGTTCACCCGGGCCACAGGCTGACGTACCATGCGTGCTTCTTCACACTCACACGGATGTGCAATGAAACGCTTCCCATGCCTTGGCGCAATGCTCGCCGGGCTGCTTGCCTTCGCCCTGCAACACACCGCCAGCGCGGCGGGGTTTGACTGCAGCAAGGCTGTCACCCTGCAGGAACAGGCCATCTGCAATACGCCGTCGCTGTCCGCCAAGGACGAGCAGTTGAATGCCCTGTTCCGCCCGCTGAAAAAGCATCAGGTTTTCCGCCAACTGGGGGCCACCTGGCTGTATGAGGTGCGCAACGCGTGCCAGACAATCGGTTGTCTGGAGGCCGCCTACGACCAACAGATCAAGCGGCTGACCCCGCAGCCGCCGCCCAGGGTCGATGTTCATGCGCTGTCGCCACTGCCCGAGGGGCAGGTGTATACGCAAGTAGACGATGAGCCGTGGCAGCGCTACGTGCTGGCCGAGCTGCCGCAGGCGCCCGCGCACGTCTTCAAGCACATTGTCGACGCCGCGGTGGTCGACGGTGTGCTGCATGTCATTCTCTATGTCAGCAACAGCAACGACCGCGACAACATGTACCTCAGCGAGCGCTTCAACCACCAGACCTACGGCACCCTTTACGAATACACCGATACCCGCCCGGGCTGGCACCCGATCGCCACCCACATTGCCTTCAAGGGCTGGGAAAAAACCGGTTTCTACGATCAGGGCAAGCGCTACGCCGGGGTGGTCGACGGAGTGTTCTATTATCGCCAGCAAGAAGACAAAGGCCTACAACAGGCCATGGCGTATACCTTGGGATCGGGTGCGGCACCACAGCCGACCGCGCAGACGTTCCAGGTGCCGTCCAGTACCGCACAGTTCGCCAAGGCCCGTATCCTGGACGACATCAACGGCAACAACAGCAACCTGACCCTGTCGTATGACGAGCGGGTTGACCGCCACAAGACCGAGCGCGTGATGGCCACCGACGCCACCGACTGGAGCCTGGTGAACCCAACCTGGAGCGAGCGCCGGGCCGTGTTGTACTTCGACAACAGCGGTGCCATGGCCTGTGTCTGGCGGGTGGACCTGGTCAACAAGGTGTTGTCCAAGATCGTCCCTGAGCATGAAGCGGTTTCGGCGCGGCCCGTGGAGCTGCTTGGCCAGGAAGCACTTGTCTACCTTGAGGAAAACCGTTTGGGTTTCGCCATCGCCCCGGTTCAGTAAGGGGGTAAACCGGCTTGCCTGCGCCAAGGCCCATGACAGCTGGCCGCTTGCAAGCCCCTGCCCCTTAAAAGTGTTTTACTGAAATCGCAGGTTTTCTCCCGAAGCGCTTTCCCTATCCTAGGCAAGACGTACTCATCAGCGGAAGATCCATGAAACCGTCGCTCTACAGCCGTTATGCCTGCCTGGCAGGCTGTCTGCTTTTCACTGTCGCAAGCCTGCCTTTTCTCTCTGCCCACGCGGGCCTCTGGCCCCTGACGCTGATCACCGCCCTGCTCAGCCTGGTTGGCCTCAATGACCTGCGCCAGAGCCATCACGCGGTGCGACGCAACTACCCGATCCTGGGCAATATCCGTTACCTGATCGAAACCATCCGCCCGGAAATTCGCCAGTACCTGCTTGAAGGCGACGACGACAAGCTGCCGTTCTCCCGGGCCCAGCGCTCGCTGGTGTACGCACGGGCCAAGAACGAGAGCGCCGAGAAAGCCTTCGGTACGCTGAACGATGTGTACAAGCCGGGCTTCGAGTTCATCAGCCATTCGATGCTGCCCGTGGAAACCCCCGACCCGGCATCATTCCGCGTGGCCATCGGCGGGCCGCAGTGCCGCCAGCCGTACTCGGCCTCGATCTTCAACATTTCCGCGATGAGCTTTGGTGCACTCAGCGCCAACGCCATCGGCGCGCTGAACAAGGGCGCCAAGCTCGGCCGCTTTGCCCATGACACTGGCGAGGGCAGCATCAGCCCCTATCACCGTGAGCACGGCGGTGACCTGATCTGGGAAATTGGCAGCGGCTACTTTGGTTGCCGCACCGCCGACGGCCATTTCGACCCTGAACGCTTCGCCGAACAGGCCTGCTCGGCTCAGGTGAAGATGATCGAGGTCAAACTCAGCCAGGGCGCGAAGCCGGGCCACGGCGGGATTCTGCCGGGGCACAAGGTCAGCGCTGAAATCGCCGAAACACGCGGCGTGAACGTGGGTGAAGACTGCGTCTCCCCTGCTGCTCACACCGCGTTCCGCAGCCCGGTGGAGTTGCTGCAGTTCATTGGCCAACTGCGCGAACTGTCCGGTGGCAAACCGGTCGGCTTCAAGTTCTGCCTGGGCCATCCCTGGGAGTTCATGGGTATCGCCAAGGCCATGCTGGCCACCGGCATTCTCCCGGACTTCATTGTCGTCGACGGCAAGGAAGGCGGCACCGGTGCGGCCCCACGGGAATTCAGCGACAACATCGGCGTGCCAATGCGTGAAGGCCTGATGTTCGTACACAACACGCTGGTGGGCCTGAACCTGCGCGACAAGATTCGCATCGGTGCCGCCGGCAAGATTGTCAGTGCCTTCGACATTGCCAGTGTGCTGGCCATCGGTGCCGACTGGGTCAACTCGGCACGCGGTTTCATGTTCGCCATCGGCTGCATCCAGTCGCAAAGCTGCCACACCAACAAGTGCCCGACCGGGGTTGCCACCCAAGACCCGCTACGCCAGCGGGCGCTGGTGGTGCCGGAAAAAGCCGAACGGGTGTACAGCTTCCACCGCAACACGCTGCACGCACTGGCCGAGATGCTCGCTGCCGCAGGCCTGGAGCACCCTGAAGAACTCAAGCCCAAGCACCTGGCGCGACGCATCAGCCCCAGCGAAGTACGCCTGTTTTCGCAGTTGCACGTGTTCCTCAAGCCTGGCGAATTGCTCAGCGGCTCGATTGAAAGCGATTTTTATGCGCGGATGTGGCGGATGGCCCGCAGTGACAGCTTCGCCGCAGACACCGGCGAGGTGGTGGAGATCCGGGCAGCCCGGAACCGCAGAGAAACAACCCCGGCCTAGGCCGGGGTTGTGGGAGACGCCAATCAGAAGATGCTGATCGGGTACTCGACAAATACGCGGACTTCGTTGCCGTCGTCGTTGTAAGTGTTTTGTTGAACACTGGTAGAGGTACGCAGGAACGAGCTGCGCAGCTTGACCGACAGGTCCTTGGCAGGGCCTTCCTGAACCACGTACTTCAACTGGTTGAAGAGTTCGCGCTCTTTACCTTCACCGTAACCGTGAGTGTTGATGTTGTCACCACGCACGTAGGCCACTTTGTAGGTCAGGCCCGGTACGCCGAAGGCGCCGAAGTCCAGGCCGTAGCCCAACTGCCAGGAACGCTCGTCTTCGGCGTTGAAGTCGGACCAGTACGAGTTGGCCAGGTAGATGGTAGAGCCACCGTCACCCACCCAACCTGCACTCTGGTAACCGCCGTAGTTGTAGCCGGTGTCACCGGTGCTGCGCTGGTGTGCCAGGGTGATCGAGTGCGGACCAAAGGCATAGGTCGCGGCCAGGCTCCAGATGGTGTTGTCACGGCCAGTCAAACCAGCGTCTTTGACAAAGTCACGGTCCATCTTCGACTTGTAGCCGTTGAAGTCCAGGGTCAGGGAGCGCTCGGCGGCGATCGGCATCACGTAGTTGATACCCAGGTACTGCTTCTTCATGACGTCTTCGACGTCGGAGCCGTACAGGGAAGCCGACAGGTTGTCGGTGAACTTGTAGCTACCACCAAAGACGTTGATCGACTTCAGGCCACCACTGTCACGACCTTCAGCGCTCTTGCGCGCTTCCTGAGTGAAGCGACCCGCGTTCAGCTCCAGGCCTTCGATCTCCTTGGAGGTGACCAGGGTACCGGTGAAGCTTTCTGGCAACAGACGCGAATCGTCGTATTGCAGCACAGGCAGTGTCGGCATCTGGTCGCCGTACTTCAGTACGGTGTTGGAGACGCGGAACTTGACCGCAGCACCACCACGGGCGAGGTTGTGCGGGGAATTGGTTTGGGCGCCGTCGCTCGGTTTGAAGAAGTCGACCCCAGCACCACCGTTGTGTCCTTTACCACCGTCCAGGCGCACGGCGTAGAGGCCAAAGGCATCAACACCGACGCCGACGGTACCTTGGGTAAAACCAGAGGAGAAGTTGCCAATGACGCCCTGACCCCATTCGATCTGGTCGTTCTTGCCATGTTTCTTGTCACGGTTGATATAAGCGTTACGCAGCAGCACATTCATGCTGCTGTCTTCTACGAAACCTTTGGCATTGGCCTGGTCATTGGCCATGGCCTGAGTCGCGGACAACAAACCCAGAGCGATCAGGCTGATCCTGGTTTTCAACATTTTATTTTCCTTATCACAAAAACAAAGACGCGCTGCGACCGGCACCAGGAACCACGCCCCCTGCGTGGGTTGACGCTCGCGGGTCTGAAAACAAAAAAGCCCCCTGCGCATAGGCACAGCGGGCCATCTATTCTGGGTACAAGGTGAATGGGCCTACAGGCGAGGGCCGAATCCTAGCGGTCAGCAGTTCTGTGTGTCAAAAATTCGTGAACAGCACGGATCAGCGGTCGATCGTGCAATTTTGAGAATGGCGGGGCATGCAGCACTGCGGGGGGACACGAAGAGCAGGACAGGAGAAAACGCATCGCCGGCAAGGCAGACCTTGCCGGCGATCGCTCAGTCAGTGGTGCCAGACCCCGAGCAGCGCATCGAGCTCTGCTTCACTGATCAAACCCACCGGGTACCGCTCAACCAACAACCGACGTCGCGGATCGGTCTTCCTGACTCGATTATTTGCATTGTTTTTCAACCACTGTGCCAGTGCCTTGATCGATTCGTTATTAACGATGGACAGGCCTGAAGCTGGCTCACTGACTACATTCATATCGACACGTACTCCCCAGGGTCGTGAGCCATTAACCTACGTTAACTTTGTGACAGAACTGCGTGCTCTATCCGCTTGAAATACAATGCAAAACGAATACAAGAGCTGTGCCAGATCGAGCTCCGATCGTCGAATGACGCGCAAAAAAAAGCCCGTCGTGCGACGGGCCTTTTTACTTAAATGCTTCAGCGTTTGACCGGTGCTGGCTGCTGTTGGGTCAGGCAATGGATGTTGCCGCCACCGAGCAACAGCTCACGACCTGGCACCATGACTACCTCACGATCCGCGAACAACGTCTGCAAAATCGCTCTAGCCTCGGCATCTGCCGGGTCGTCGAAGCTTGGCGCGATGATCGCACCATTGACGATCAGGAAGTTGACATAGGAGCCGGCAAGGCGAACCGACGGGTTACGCTCCTGGCTACCGGCGACCGGATCGACACCCGCACATTCCTCCTCGGTCGCGTACAGCGGCCCGGGGATCGGCATTTTATGCACCACAAAGGTGCGCCCTTTGGCATCGCGCTGACGCTCCAACACCTCAAGTGCCGCACGGCAACGTGCAAAGTTGGGGTCGTTGGAATCATCGGTCCAGGCCAGTAACACTTCGCCAGGGCGCACGTAACAGCAAAAGTTGTCCACGTGCCCATCGGTTTCGTCGTTATACAGGCCATCAGGCAGCCAGACGATGGTCTCCACCGCCAGGTGATCGCGCAGGATCGCCTCTATTTGCTCACGGTTCAGGTGCGGGTTGCGGTTGTGATTGAGCAGGCATTCTTCTGTGGTGATCAGCGTGCCTTCGCCGTCGACGTGAATCGAGCCACCTTCCAGCACGAAGCCTTCGGTCTGGTAGCGTGGGCAGCGCTCGATCTGCAGGATCTTGCCAGCCACTTGTTCATCACGGTTCCACGGTGCGTACAGGCCGCCCTCAAAACCACCCCAGGCATTGAAGCCCCAATCGACGCCGCGGACTTCACCCGTGTCGTTGATCACAAAGGTCGGGCCAGTGTCACGCACCCAGGCATCGTCATTGCTGATTTCCACCACGCGGATGTTCGGGGTGTCCAGCAGGCGGGCACAGGCATGTTCGTATTGGGCGGCCGACACGCCGACGGTCACCGGCTCGAAGCGGGCAATGGCCTTGGCCACGGCAACATGCGCGGCCTGCGCCGGCTTGCCGCCCAGGCGCCAGTTGTCCGGGCGCTCCGGCCACACCATCCAGACCTGTGATTGTGGCGCCCACTCGGCAGGCATGTGAAAGCCATCGGCGCGTGGGGTAGTGGTCAGGGTTGTCATAGTTGAACCTTTGCAAGAACTGCCGCAGAACGGGCCTGCGGCACGATAAATGGGTGATCAGGATTCCAGCGAACCGTCGAGGGTCTTCAGCGTACCGTACAGGTCCGGCCGACGGTCACGGAAGGTGCCCCAGGCGCTGCGCACATGCTCCAGCTTGTCCAGGTCGAAAGTATGCACCAGCACGCCTTCTTCGGTTTCATTCAGTTCTTCAACCTTTTCGCCAAACGGGTTGGCGATGAACGACGAGCCGTAGAACGTGATGTCGTAGCCGTCCTGCTCTTCCTTGCCGATACGGTTGCTGGCGACCAGCGGCATCAGGTTGGCGCCGGCATGGCCTTGCTGCACGCGCTGCCAGTGATCACGCGAGGTGATGCTGGCGTCATGCGGTTCGCTGCCAATGGCGGTCGGGTAGAACAGAATTTCCGCGCCTTGCAGGGCCATGCTGCGTGCGCACTCCGGGAACCACTGGTCCCAGCAGATACCGACGCCGATCTTGGCATAACGGGTGTTCCAGACCTTGAAGCCGGTATCACCCGGGTTGAAGTAGTACTTTTCGTGATAGCCCGGGCCATCCGGGATATGGCTCTTGCGGTAGATGCCCAGGTTGTGGCCATCGGCATCGATGATCGCAATGCTGTTGAAACGCGCCCGCCCGGCCAGCTCGTAGAAGCTGATCGGCAGCACCACTTGCAGTTCCTTGGCCAGTTTCTGGAAATGGACGATAGCGGCGTTGGTTTCAACCGGGGTCGCCAGTTGCAGGTAGTCGGCGTTGGGCTTCTGGCAGAAGTACGGGGTCTCGAACAGTTCCTGGATCAGGATGATCTGCGCGCCCTTGGCGGCGGCTTCGCGCACCAGTTTCTCGGCGGTGGCGATGTTGGCGTCGCGATCCCAGGAACAGGCCATCTGGGTGGCGGCGACGGTAACGATGCGGCTCATGAAAACGTCCTCGAAGGGTTGCTGGGCAAGTAATGAGGACTTTATATCCGATAAAAATCGGCTTTGGAAGGCGGTAAATCAAAATAAAAGGGTGAGAATCGCCATTTAAATCGATAACAATCGATTTAAATCTGTGTTTTCCATGTTGATCACATTGTAGAAAAACCTGCCCCCCTTGGAGGAGCAGGTTTGCCTGCGATGGGCTGCAGTGCAGCCCCAATGCGGGTTTAGAGGTCTTCTGCCAACACCTTCGCCACGCTGTCGACGAAGAAATCGACGCTTTCACGGGTGGTGCACATCGGCGGTTTGATCTTGAGGATGTTCAGGTAGTCACCGGTTGGCTGCATGAAGATCCCCAGTTCGCGCAAGCGCTCGCACAGCGCCGCGGTTTCTTCGGTGGCCGGCTCCAGTGTGCTGCGGTCGCGCACCAGTTCCAGGCCCAGGTAGAAACCGGAACCGTGCACGGCGCCCACAAGCGGATGTTTATCGACCAATGCCTGCAGCCGCGCCTTGAAGTGCCCACCGACGGTACGCGCGTTGTCCCACAGGCCTTCTTCGCCCATGACATCGAGCACGGCCATGCCGATCCGGCAACTGACCGGACTGCCGCCAGCTGACGAGAAGAAGTAGCCCTCGGCCTCCAGTGCTTCGGCGATTTCCCGACGGGTGATGACCGCGCCCAGTGGGTGGCCGTTACCCATGCCCTTGGCCATGGTGATGATGTCCGGCACCACGCCCTGTTGCTCGAAGCCCCAGAAATAATCGCCAAGGCGGCCATAGCCGACCTGCACCTCGTCGGCGATACAGGCGCCGCCCAAGGCCCGGACCTTGCCGTAGACTTGTTGCAGGTAACCCGGCGGCAAGGCGATACCGCCGGCATTACCGTACACCGGTTCACAGATGAAACCGGCCACCTGGCGCTTCTGCGCGGTCAGGCGGTCGAGGGTGGCATCGACATCGCGAACATAGTCGGCAGTGCTCTCGGCGCCCCGGTAGGCACCACGGTAGGTGTTCGGCGCCATCACCGGGTGTACCCAGTCTGGACGGGTGGTCAGGGCTTGCGGGTTGTCGGCAATGGAGGTGGAAATCGCATCGGTGGCCACCGACCAGCCGTGGTAGGCCTCCAATACGCTGAGCATGTCGCGGCCACCGCTGTAGGCCCAGGCCAGGCGGATCGCCAGGTCGTTGGCTTCGGTGCCGCTGTTGACCAGAAACACCCGGTCCATGCCTTCGGGCGCCAGTTCCAGCAGGCGCTCGGAGAACTCGGCAATGGCCGCGTAGTGGAAGCGTGAGTTGGTATTGAGCAACGACCATTGCCGCGCCGACTCGGCGACCATCCGCGGGTGACCATGACCGAGCACCGCAACGTTGTTGAGCATGTCCAGGTAGGAGCGGCCCTGCATGTCGATCAGGTAGTTGCGCCAGCCACGCTCGATCTGCGGCGGCTGCTGGTAATAGTGCTTCTGCGAACGGGCGAAACTGGCGTCACGCCGCTCAAGCAGTGCCTGGGCATCGGCCAGTGGTTCAGCGTCGCAGGCAAACCCGAGCAATGGCTGCGGCGAGGGGCATAGCGCCAGCCAGGCCTGCGCACGTGAAGGCGTGGCGAACAGTGGCGGGCACAACCCCGGTACGCGGCACAGTTGCAGCATCAGGCCGACACTGCTCTGCCCCAGCGGCTCGCCCTGCTTGAGCGCCAGGCCATCGGCCGGGGCATCGACCACGCCCCACAACCACAGGCTGACCTGCTCACCCTGCAGGCAACCACCGCCCGCCACCGCGTGCCAGACACCGGCAAACGGCGCCTGCAGGGCCGTACCCGAGGGAACCTGCAGCTCGACATGCAAGGCGCAGGTTTCGGGTTCCTGCGGGTTATCGATATGGGTACGCGACAACCGGTATTGGCCGTGCAGCGAGCAGGCCAGCCCGCTCTGGGCGCGCAGCAGCTGCTGGTCGATGCCCGGCTGCTGCCAGTTACCGGCCTGGAAATGTTCGCTGAGTACCCCGAGGTCGACGCGGGCGACAGGCTGGCCGTTCAGGCTGGGCATTAACAGCGTGGTGTTGACCAACCCCAGCGGGGCCAGATCATGACCCGCGGCCTGCAGGATCGCCGTTTCCATCAAGGCGAACGGCACGCTGGTCGCGACCTCGAAGATTTCCCACTCGTGGGCCAGGTTGTCCCGGCTGTAGGCATTGCCCGGATCGACGCTGACCTGCTGCTCTCCGCTCAGCACCAGCACGGCGGCACGGGCCACGATCATCGGCCACAGGGCCTTGAGCTCGGCTTCAGTCAGCGGGTTGACGACCTGATACGCCTGAATGGCCGGCAGGATACGCAACGGGTCGCCTTCGGCGTGGTGCAGCAGCGCCGCGCAAGTCACCGAGAGGTCGGCAATCCGCCAGGTATGCAGCAAGTCGCCAAAGTCGATCACCCCCTGCAACTGCCAGTGGCGCTGGGCATCGCGCTGCCACACGGTGTTGTCGTCGGTGATGTCCAGGTGCACGGCCTGCTGCGGCAGGTGTTCGATCAGCGGGGCCAGGTACTGCCAGGCCTCCGTGGCCGCCGCCTGCACGCGCGCCTTGCGCGGCCCTTCGACGAGTACCGGCAATAGATGCTCGATCAGCGCCGGGGCATGCCGTGGGTCCCACTGCAGGGTACGTTCCAGGCCTGGGTGGCTGAAGTCGACCAAGGCATGGTCGATGCGCGCACAGAACTCGCCCAGCTCAGCCATCAGCCGTGGCTCCAGGCGCTTGAGGCGGGTCAGCGACTGGCCTTCGATGTACTCAAGCAGGCGGGCGCGCAGGGGCTGGCCATTCAGGCTCAGCGCCAACAGGTGCTCACCGGAACGCGCCGGCACCACGCCAGGCACCGGCAACCAGCGCTCGCGCAGGTAACCCAGGGCGGCATGCTGGGCCTGAAGCTCGACCGGTGAATAATCACCGTGGCAGATCTTCAACACGTAACGACCCTGAGGGCTGTCGAGGCGAAAATTCAGGTCTTGTTGACTGCCCAGCGACTGTAACGTGCCGGTAAGCCCATAATGTTCCTGCAGCAACTGCAGGGCCTGTGATTCGCTGACATCCGGGCGCGGTAAGCTGGATCGGTGGATAAGGGTAGTAAGCGGCATGGGGCAAGCCTCGTTTTTTTTGCTGCTTATATCGCCACCGCTTCTGCCGATAAGCAAGGGAGGTGGAAAAAAAGGCCGTACCGGGTATCGTTTTCTCCGACGCCGACAGTCGCCGTACGCTGCTTGCACCCACCCGCGCCTTTACACAGGCTAGGCAGCACCCGATCAATACCCGTTTAGTCAGGAAAGGCCACTCGACATGCGTATTCTTGTTACCGGCGGTGCCGGATTCATCGGTTCGGCGCTGATTCGCCACCTGATCGAGACCACCACACATGACGTGCTCAACCTCGACAAGCTCACCTATGCCGGCAATCTGGAATCGCTGAGCAGCATCGCGACCAATACCCGTTATGAGTTCGTGCAGGCCGACATCGCTGACCGCGCCAAGGTCGACGCCGTACTGGAGCGTTTTGCTCCGCACGCGATCATGCACCTGGCCGCCGAATCGCATGTGGACCGCTCCATCGACGGCCCCGCCGCGTTCATCGAAACCAACATTGTCGGCACCTACAGCCTGCTGGAAGCCGCCCGTGCTTACTGGGCAAAGCTGCCCGCCGCCGAGCGTGAAGCCTTTCGCTTCCATCATGTGTCCACCGACGAGGTGTACGGCGATCTGCATGGGGTGGACGACCTGTTCACGGAAACCACGCCGTACGCCCCCAGCTCGCCCTACTCGGCCAGCAAGGCGGCCTCGGACCATCTGGTACGTGCCTGGCACCGAACCTACGGTTTGCCGGTACTGCTCAGCAACTGCTCGAACAACTATGGGCCGTTCCAGTTCCCGGAAAAGCTCATTCCGCTGACGATCCTCAACGCCTTGGCGGGCAGACCGCTGCCGGTCTACGGCAACGGCCTGCAAGTGCGTGACTGGCTGTTCGTCGAGGACCATGCCCGCGCCCTGCTGCAGGTGCTGTGCGCCGGTCAGGTCGGTGAGACGTACAACATCGGCGGGCACAATGAACAGAAGAATATCGATGTGGTGCGCAGCATCTGCGCCCTGCTTGAAGAACTGGCACCCGATCATCCGGCCGGGGTAAACCACTACGCCGACCTGATCAGCTTCGTCCAGGACCGTCCCGGGCACGATCAGCGCTACGCCATCGACGCCAGCAAAATCCAGCGTGAGCTGGGCTGGACCCCGGCCGAAACCTTCCAGAGCGGGCTGCGCAAGACCGTGCAGTGGTACCTGGATAACAGTGAGTGGTGCCAACATGTTCAGGATGGCAGCTATCAAGGCCAGCGCCTGGGCAACAGCGATTTCAAGGACCTGATTGCATGACCAAAGGTATCGTTCTGGCAGGCGGCTCCGGCACTCGCCTGCACCCCATTACCCTGGGGCTTTCCAAACAACTGCTACCGGTCTACGACAAGCCGATGATCTACTACCCGATCTCGGTACTGATGCTGGCCGGTATCCGCGAGATTCTGATCATCTCCACCCCGCAGGACCTGCCGCAGTACCGTCAACTGCTGGGTGACGGTAGCCAGTTCGGCGTCCAGTTCAGCTATGCCGAACAGCCCTCGCCGGACGGCCTGGCACAGGCCTTCCTGATTGGCGAAGCGTTCATTGGCAACGACTCGGTGTGCCTGATCCTCGGCGACAACATTTTCCACGGCCAGCGGTTTACCGAACAACTGCAACGCGCCGCCAGCCACAGCAGCGGTGCAACGGTGTTTGGTTACTGGGTCAAAGACCCGGAGCGCTTCGGCGTGATCGAGTACAACGAACAAGGCCAGGCCCTGTCGATCGAGGAAAAGCCGACGCAGCCCAAGTCCAGCTATGCCGTGACCGGCCTGTACTTCTACGATAACGACGTGATCGAGATCGCCAAGGGCATTACCCCCTCGGCCCGTGGCGAGCTGGAGATCACCGACGTCAACAACGCTTACCTGAAACGGGGTGACTTGCGCGTAGAGCGCTTCGGGCGTGGCTTTGCCTGGCTCGATACCGGTACCCACGACAGCCTGCTGGAAGCCTCGCAATACGTGCAGACCATTGAGCACCGCCAGGGTCTGAAAGTGGCCTGCCTGGAAGAGATCGCCTTCCAGCAGGGCTGGATCGACGAGGCGCACCTGCTTGAACGTGCCAACGCTTTTGGCAAGACCGGCTACGGCCAGTACCTCTACAGCCTGACCCGAGAGAACCGATGGAAGTAATCACCACTGACCTGCCCGAGGTACTGATCCTGGAGCCGAAGGTGTTCGGCGATGCCCGCGGTTTTTTCTACGAAAGCTTCAATGCCCGGGCCTTCGAAACGCAGACAGGGGTCACCACAGCCTTCGTTCAGGACAACCATTCCCGTTCACAGCGCGGCGTACTGCGCGGCCTGCATTACCAACTGGAAAACCCCCAGGGCAAACTGGTGCGGGTCGTACAGGGCGAGGTGCTCGATGTGTGCGTGGATATCCGCCGCAGTTCGCCAGCCTTTGGCCGCTGGGTCGCGGTGCATTTGTCTGCCGAAAACAAACGTCAGATGTGGATACCGGAAGGCTTCGCCCACGGTTTCGTGGTGTTGAGCGACAGTGCGGAGTTCCTCTACAAGACCACCGATTATTACAACCCGGCCGCCGAACGCTGCATCCGCTGGGACGACCCGGACCTGGCCATCGACTGGCAACTGCAACAGGAACCACTGTTGTCGGCCAAGGACCAGGCCGGTAAATCGCTGAAAGAGGCAGAACTGTTTCCATGACCGCTGCTCCATTGAACACGCTGATCATCGGCCAACACGGTCAGGTGGCGCGCGAACTGCAACTGCAGCTGGCCCCGCTCGGCACCCTGCACGTACTGGGCCGCGATGCACTCGACCTGGCGCATCCGGAGCAGATCCGTCAGCAGGTGCGCACCTTGGCACCGGACCTGATCATCAACGCCGCCGCCCACACCGCAGTCGATCAGGCGGAAGTCGAGCAAGCCCTGGCCTTTGCGGTCAACGCCCACGCCCCCGGGGTACTCGCTGAAGAGGCCGCGCGGCTGGGCATCCCGTTGATTCACTACTCCACCGACTACGTCTTCGATGGCCGCAAGGCCACGCCCTACAACGAAGACGACACGCCCAACCCGCTGAGCGTCTACGGCCGCAGCAAGCTGGCTGGCGAGCAGGCGATCCGAGACGTCGCTGGCCAGCACCTGATCCTGCGCACCAGTTGGGTGTACTCGCAGCATGGGCGCAATTTCCTGCTGACCATGCAGCGGTTGCTGCAGGAAAAACCCGAGCTGCGCGTGGTTGCCGATCAGATCGGTGCACCGACCTGGGCGGCTACCATCGCCCGCAGCACCCGCGCCCTGATCGAGCATTGGCAGGCTGGCCAGGCGGGTGCCTGGGGCACCTATCACCTGACCGCGCAAGGCGAGACATCCTGGTTCGGTTTTGCCCAGGCCATCGCCGCGCACCTCCAGGCCCAAGGCAAGCACTGTGCCCGGCTAGTGCCCATCCCCACCTGCGAGTACCCGACACCGGCCCAGCGCCCACTCAACTCGCGCCTGGACTGCAGTCGCCTGCAGCAGCAATGGCAGGTCAGCCAGCCAGACTGGCAGCAAGCACTGATCGACTGCCTGAAGTAGCGCATAATGCGCCAGACTCCATCGGCGCATTTGCAATGACCATGACCCCGACCGTTCCCCGTCGTCCACGCTGGCGCAGCCTGGCCATCGTCGCCTTGTTCCTCGCCCCACTGCTCTTGCCGCTGCAACACCTGGCCGAGCGTTACTATCAGGACGAGCTGGCCGGGCAAAATCGCCAGACCCTCGACCTGTACGTGGCAAACCTGCTGGGTACCCTGCACCGTTATGAAACCCTGCCGCAAATCCTCGGTGACCTGCCAGCCCTGCGTGCGGTGCTCAAGGACCCGATGCGCCTGGAAACCCTGACCAACGCCAACCGTCTGCTCAAGGACATCAGCACCCAGACCGGTGCCGAAGTGATGTACCTGATGGACACCAACGGCAACACCCTGGCAGCGTCCAACTGGGACAAGCGCGACACCTTCGTTGGCCGTAACTTTGCCTTCCGCCCGTATTTCAGCGATGCCCTTACCGGACGCCTGGGGCGCTTTTTCGGCCAAGGCACCACCTCGGCCAAACGCGGTTACTTCTTTGCAGGTGCCGTGCGCGATGGCGAGCGCGTGATCGGCGCACTGGTGGTCAAGGTCGACCTGGACCACACCGAAACGCTCTGGGGCAAAACCCCGGAACAACTGCTGCTGACCGACCAGAACGGCGTGGTTATTCTGACCTCCCGTCCGGACTGGCGCTTCCGTGCCACCCGGCCACTGACCGATACCGAGCGCGCCGCCATTGCCGCGATCCAGCCCTACCCGACGCTGACGCCCCAACCCCTGAACCTCGACCCCAAAGCCTGGCTGATCCAGACCCGAACCATCGAGGAAACCGGCTGGCAGGTGAGCATCCTTGCCCCACGCACCCTGATCGACCGTTCGGTACGCACGGTGCTGGCCATCGGCGGCGCCACGCTGCTGGTGTTGATGCTGCTGCTTGGGCTGATCATGCAGCGGCGGCGGCACTACATGGACCGAATCGCCTTCGAGGCCCGCGCCCGCCAGGAACTGGAACAACGGGTCATTGAGCGAACCGCCGACCTTGAAGGCCTGAACAGCCGGCTGAAAAACGAAGTGCTGGAGCGCGAGCAGGCGCAACAGGAACTGGTCCGTGCGCAGGATGAACTGGTTCAGGCCGGCAAGCTGTCGGTGCTCGGCACGATGTCGGCGAGCATCAGCCATGAGCTCAATCAACCGCTGGCGGCCATCCGCAGTTATGCCGAAAACGCCGAGATCCTGCTCGACCATCAGCGCACCGAAGAAGCCCGCAGCAACCTCAAGCTGATCGCTGAACTGACCGGGCGCATGGCCTCGATCATCGCCCACCTGCGCGCCTTTGCCCGGCGCGACCGGCACGCCCCCGAGAGCGTGGCCCTGCAACCGGCCCTGGACGATGCCCTGGCCCTGCTGGCCAAACGGCGCCGGGCAATGGCCGTGGAGCTGGTGCGTGACCTGCCAGAGGCCACCCTGTGGGTACAGGCCGGTGAAACCCGCTTGCGCCAGGTGCTCGGCAACCTGCTGGCCAACGCCCTCGACGCGCTGACCGAGAAGGCCAACCCGCGCAAGCTGTGGCTAAGTGCCGAACGCAAGGACGACAACGTCTACCTGTACATTCGCGACAACGGCCCGGGGTTCAGCAGCGAAGCCATGGCCCGTGCCCGTGAACCATTCTTCACCACCAAGACCCGTACCCAGGGCCTTGGCCTGGGGCTGGCGATCTGCGATACCTTGATGCGTGCGCTGGGTGGCGAACTGCTGCTGGCCAACCACCCGGAGGGTGGCGCATTGCTGACCCTGAAACTGCGCGTAGCCAAACCCGGCGCCAACCTGCAAACCTCGGAGGATCCATCGGCATGACGACCGAGCCGCTCATCGATAGCCGCACACAGGTGATTCTGGTCGATGACGACCCGCACTTGCGTCAGGCGCTGAGCCAGACCCTCGACCTCGCCGGCCTCAAGGTCATGTCCCTGAGCGATGCCCAAGGCTTGGCCCAACGTATCGAAGCCGATTGGCCGGGGGTAGTCGTAAGCGATATTCGCATGCCAGGCATCGACGGCCTGCAACTGCTCGAACAGTTGCATGGGCAGGACCCGGAGTTACCCGTGCTGCTGATTACCGGCCACGGCGACGTACCGCTGGCCGTCCAGGCCATGCGTGCCGGCGCCTACGATTTTCTGGAAAAACCCTTCGCCAGCGATGCCCTGCTCGACAGCGTGCGCCGGGCCTTGGCCCTGCGCCGCCTGATACTGGACAACCGCAGCCTGCGCCTGGCCCTCAGCGATCGCCAGGCATTGAGCGCCCGGCTGGTCGGGCAATCGGCACCGATGCTGCGCCTGCGTGAGCAGATTGGCGCACTGGCCCCGACCCGCGCCGACGTGTTGATCCTCGGCGAAACCGGCGCCGGCAAGGAAGTCGTCGCCCGTGCCCTGCACGACCTGTCGAGCCGCCGCGACGGCCCGTTCGTGGCGATCAATGCCGGCGCGCTGGCAGAGTCGGTGGTCGAAAGCGAGCTGTTCGGCCATGAACCCGGCGCCTTCACCGGGGCGCAGAAACGCCGCATTGGCAAATTCGAGTTCGCCAACGGCGGCACACTGTTCCTCGACGAAATCGAGAGCATGAGCCTGGATGTTCAGGTCAAGTTGCTGCGCCTGCTGCAAGAACGAGTGGTCGAGCGCCTGGGCGGCAACCAGCAGATTCCGCTGGATATCCGGGTCATCGCAGCCACCAAGGAAGACCTGCGCCAGGCCGCCGATCAGGGCCGCTTCCGGGCCGACCTGTACTACCGCCTGAACGTCGCGCCGCTGCGTATTCCACCGCTGCGCGAACGCGGCGAAGACATTTTGCTGTTGTTCCAGCATTTTGCCGACGCGGCCAGCCAGCGCCACGGCCTGCCCGGCCATGCCCTGCAACCGGCGCAGCGCGCCCTGCTCATGCGCCATGCCTGGCCAGGCAACGTGCGCGAACTGCAGAACGCGGCGGAACGTTTCGCCCTCGGCCTTGAGCTGGCCCTGGACGGCGACAGCCACAGCGAACCGCTGGCCGCCAACCCGGTGCTGGGCAGCGGCAATTTGAGTGAGCAGGTCGAGCACTTCGAGCGCTCGCTGATCGCCGCCGAGCTGGCCCGTTCGCACAGCTCACTGCGCAGCCTGGCCGAGGCCCTGGGTATCCCGCGCAAAACCCTGCACGACAAGTTGCGCAAGCATGGCCTGAATTTCGCCGACAGCCACAGCAGCGGCACTGATGATCTTGAGGAGAACCGCCCGTGACCACCGACAACCAGTACCTGGAAGCCCTCCTGCACCACGACATCCCCCTTACCCGGGAAATGGGCTTGCAGGTACTTGATTGGCAACAACAGCGCCTGCGCCTGCAGTTGCCGCTGGCCGCCAACGTCAATCACAAGAGCACCATGTTTGGCGGCAGCCTGTATTGCGCCGCCGTGCTGGTCGGTTGGGGCTGGTTGCACATGCGCTTGCGCGAGGCCGGCATCGACGACGGCCATATCGTCATTCAGGAAGGTCAGATCAACTATCCAGTGCCCGTCACCGGTGCAGCCATCGCTCAATGCGAGGCGCCTGATGAGAAGGTCTGGAACAAGTTCATCGCCACTTACCAGCGCTATGGCCGGGCCCGCCTGAACCTGAACACCCAGGTTCGCAACGCCGGCAGCGAAGAGGATGCCGTGCGTTTCAGCGGGCAGTACGTATTACATCGCTGAGGCGAGCTTGAGCAGGTCGTTGCGCCACGCCGCAGCGGCCGGCAACGCCAGGAAAAACGCATTGAGTAACGATTCACGCGGCGGGTAGCTGAAGACCTGGCCATCGAGGCCCAAGACTTCACCACCGGCGCCCTCCAGCACACCTTGGGCTGCTGCCGTATCCCACTGCGAGGTCGGCGCCAGGCGCGGGTAACAATCCGCGCTGCCCTCGGCCAGCAAGCAGAACTTCAACGAACTGCCGATATTGGCCAGTTGCAACTCGCCCAGCGTGCCGCTGAGCCCTGCCAACAAGTGTTCCTGCTGTGGGCTGGTATGACGGCGACTGGCGACCACGGTAAAGCTTTCACCCGCCGGTGGCGCCAGACGAACCTGAATCGGCTGCGCCTCGCCTCCGCGTTCGGAGCGCCAGGCGCCGAGCGCTTTACCACCGAAATAGCAGCGGCCACTGGTCGGCATGGCGACCACACCGAACAGCACTTGCCCCTGTTCAATCAGTGCGATGTTGACGGTGAATTCTTCGCTGCCTGCGATGAATTCCTTGGTACCGTCCAGCGGGTCGACCAGCCACCAGCGCTGCCAGGTCTGACGTTTGCTCAAGGGAATATCGCAATCCTCTTCGGACAGCACCGGAATCTCCGGGGCCAGCGCTTGTAGCCCACTGGCAATCACTTGATGCGCGGCCATATCCGCAGCCGTCACCGGCGAGGCATCAGCCTTGGCAGTCACCGCAACATTGACCCGCCAGAACGGCAGAATGGCATCCCCTGCCAGACGGGCCAGATCGACGACCTCAGCCATCATCGCGTTCAGGTTCAATTCGCTCATGGGACAAATACCCCACGCTGGGTCAGCAGGTCGCGCGCCAGGTACAACGCCGCCAGCGCTCGCCCTTCGGAAAACTGCGGATGCTGTGCCAGCGAGGCCAGATCACGCAGGTTGACCTTATCAACCCGCATCGGCTCCGGCTCATCGCCCTCAAGGCGCTCTTCATAGAGGTCGCTGGCCAGCACCACCTGGATTTTCTGGCTCATGTAGCCCGGCGACAACGACAGTTCGGTCAGGTGCTCCAGTTGCCGAGCACCGAAGCCGGCCTCTTCCTTGAGCTCACGGTCGGCCGCAGCCAACACGTCTTCGCCCGGCTCGATCAGGCCCTTGGGCAACGACAGTTCGTACTCGTCGGTGCCGCCGCAGTACTCCTCAACCAACACCGCGTGTTCGGCATCGAGCATCGCCACGATCATCACCGCACCATACCCGTTGCCGCGCCCGACTAATCGCTCATAGGTGCGCTCGGCACCGTTGGCAAAGCGCAGTTGCACCGCTTCGACACGAAATAGACGGCTGCTGGCGACAATCTCGCGAGCAAGGACTGTGGGTTTCTGGCGCATGGGTGGCGGCTCCTTGGCGTGAACGCGGTACTATACCGTGGCTTGCCCGGCCACTGCGCCCGACTGACCGAGAATCTTTCATGCCTGCCCTGAACTGGCGCGACATCGATACCGTTCTACTCGATATGGACGGCACCCTGCTCGACCTGCATTACGACAACCACTTCTGGCTCGAACACCTGCCGCAGCGCTATGCCGAACTGCATGGGGTGAGCCGGGCCATGGCCGAACTGGAACTGCAGCCGTTGTTTGAAAAGAACGCCGGCTCGCTGAACTGGTACTGCCTGGATTTCTGGAGTGCAGAGCTGAACCTGCCGATTCGCGAACTGAAGCTGGAAACCGCGAACCTGATCGCCCTGCGCCCGGATGCCGACGTGTTCCTCGCGGCTATCCGCGATGCCGGCAAGCGGGTGGTACTGATCACCAACGCCCACCGCGATTCGCTCTCGGTGAAACTGGAACGGGTGGCACTGGCGCCGTATTTCGAGCGCCTGATCAGCTCCCATGACTACGGTTTTCCCAAGGAAGACCCACAGTTCTGGAGTGCCCTGCAGGCCGACATCAACTTCGACCCGGCGCGCAGCCTGTTCATCGACGACACCCTGGCGATCCTGCGCAGCGCCCAGTCCTTTGGTGTTGCACACCTGCTTGCGGTGCGCCAGCCCGACAGCCGTAAAGGCCCACGGGACACCCAGGAGTTCGCGGCACTGGACGACTATCGGACGTTGCTCGAAGGGCTCAGTTAGAATGCCTCGCCTGCCCTGTGCCGTGGAGCGCCGATGGACATCAAACAGCTGAAATTCCTGATCGCCCTGGATGAAACCCGCCACTTCGGCCAAGCGGCCGCGTTGTGCCATGTAACCCAGCCAACCCTGTCGATGCGCCTGCGCAACCTGGAGCAGGAACTGGGTTTGGCCCTGGTCAATCGTGGTCAGCGCTTCGAGGGGTTCACCGCCCAGGGTGAACGGGTGCTGGCCTGGGCCCGTTCGGTACTGGCCGCCTACGATGGCTTGTACGCCGAAGCGGCTGCCTGCCGGGGGCATCTGGTCGGTACCCTGCGCCTGGGCGTGGTGCCGCTGTCGAGCTTCGACCCGCTGCCACTGCTGCAGCGCCTGCACAGCCAGCATCCTCAACTGTGCTTTGAACTGAGCGCACTCAGCTCCGAGCAGATTCTGGAGCAGTTGGCGAGTAACCGGCTTGACCTCGGCGTGTCGTACCTCGAACGGCTGGATAACGAACGTTTCGAGTCCCTGGCGCTGGGCGACACACGCATGGGCCTGCTGTATGACCCGGCGTACTTCAATTTCGACGATCAGCCCCTCAGTTGGCAGGCATTGACCGAACTGCCTTTGGGCCTGCTCACCGCCGGCATGCACTTTCGTCAGTCAATCGACCACAACTTCCACAGCCGTGGCCTGAACCCGCAACCGCTGCTGCAGACCGATGCCGTGCATCAACTGGTACAAGCGGTGAACGGTGGCCTGTGTTGCGCAATCATGCCGCTGGCCACCGGCCTGGAAGCCTTGACCGAGCGCCTGCGCCTGCAGCCCATCGAGCAAGCCAGCACCCTGGCACCGCTGGGCCTGATCATGCGCCGCAGCGCACCGCGCTCGGCCTTGGCCGAGGCCTGCTTCAACGAGTACCGCCACATGCAGGACGAGGTTTGATCGACCCGCTCTATCACGGCATCAGTATTAGCGATTAGACGATACCTGAGCGCAGGCCTAGGCTTAAGACTGATCAGCCGCCGGTACCTGTGCCATGACCCTAAAACGCCCCACTTGCGCGGCGACCACTGAGCTGGTGACGCCAGCGGCCAGCAACGACTACGCGTTCCACGACCTCGAAGACAGCACGCCGACCTACACCGCACTGGCCGAGGAAGTGGCTTTGGCGATTGCCTATAACGGCATCAGCCAGGCGGTCATGCTGGTCAGCCCCACCGACCTTGAAGACTTCATCGTTGGCTTCAGCATCGGTAGCGGCATCGCCGAGGCCAGTGAGATTTATGACATCACGCTCAGCGGCAGCGGCTCAGCCCTGCACGCGGAGGTTGAGATCGCCAGCCGGGCGTTCTGGAACCTCAAGAACCAACGTCGGCAACTGGCCGGTACCAGCGGTTGCGGCCTGTGTGGAGTCGAGGCATTGGAGCAGGCACTGCCCGAGCTCAAGGTATTGCCCGGCGCACCCTTGCCACCGGCCGCCTGGCTGGTCGACCTGCGCCAGCGCATCAGTGCCTTCCAGCCGCTGGGCCAACACTGTGGCGCGGTGCATGCTGCGCTGTTCATGGACGCCAACGGCGAACTGCTGTTGGGCCGCGAAGATATAGGTCGGCACAACGCCCTCGACAAACTGATCGGGGCTCTTGTACGCCAACGCATCGCCACCAAGGGTGGCCTGGCCATTGTCACCAGCCGCTGCAGCCTGGAGCTGATCCAGAAGGTGCTGCGTGCCGGCATCCAGACGCTGGTCAGCCTGTCTGCTCCGACCGGCCTGGCCCTGCAATGGGCCCGCCAACACAACCTCAACCTTATTCACCTGCCACAACGTAGTGCGCCGCGGGTCTACAGCCCTGCGCGGGAGAACCGAACGTGAACCTGCCCCATCAAGTCGACCAGAAACCTGTTCCACGCTACAAGCCTTACCGCGGCGCCGCGGGTGGCTGGGGCGCACTGCGCAGCGTGGCACAAGCCTGGATTGGCAGTGACAACGCGCTGAAAAACATCCGTGCGTTGCTCAAGACCAACCAGAATGGCGGCCTCGACTGCCCAGGCTGCGCCTGGGGTGACTCGCCGGAAAGCGGCATGGTCAAGTTCTGCGAGAACGGCGCCAAGGCAGTGAACTGGGAAGCGACCAAACGCCGGGTCGATGCTGCATTCTTCGCCCGCCACAGCGTCACCTCACTGCTGCAGCAAAGCGATTACTGGCTTGAGTACCAGGGCCGGCTCACCGAACCGATGAGCTACAACCCCACAACCGACCGCTACCAGCCCATCAGCTGGGAGGCCGCCTTCGCCCTGATCGCCCGACACCTGCAGAACCTGGCAAGCCCGGATCAGGCCGAGTTCTACACCTCGGGCCGCGCCAGCAACGAAGCGGCATTTCTCTACCAGCTGTTCGTTCGTGCCTACGGCACCAACAACTTTCCAGACTGCTCGAACATGTGCCACGAAGCCAGCGGTGTGGCATTGGGGCAAAGTGTCGGCGTCGGCAAAGGCACGGTGACCTTCGACGATTTCGAGCATGCCGAGGCGATCTTCGTCTGGGGCCAGAACCCAGGCACTAACCACCCCCGGATGCTTGAGCCGCTGCGCGAAGCGGTCAAGCGGGGGGCTCAGGTCGTCTGCATAAACCCGCTCAAGGAACGCGGCCTGGAGCGCTTCCAGCACCCGCAGCACCCCTTGGAGATGCTCACCAACGGTGACCGTCCAACCAACACGGCGTACTTCCGTCCGGCCCTGGGCGGCGACATGGCAGTACTGCGCGGCATGGCCAAGTACCTGTTGCAGTGGGAACGCGAAGCCCAGGCCAGCGGTGCACCAGCGGTGTTCGACCACGCCTTCATCGCGCAACACAGCGCCGGTGTCGACGACTACCTGGCAACGGTCGAGGCCACGCCCTGGGAACAGATCGAGGCACAGTCGGGCCTGAGCCTTGCCGAGATCGAACAGGCGGCGCAGATGTACCGCAAGGCTGGCAAGGTCATCATGTGCTGGGCCATGGGCATCACACAGCACCGACATTCAGTGGCAACCATTCAGGAAATCGCCAACCTGATGCTGCTGCGCGGCAACCTTGGTGTACCGGGTGCTGGCCTGTGCCCGGTGCGTGGCCACAGCAACGTGCAGGGCGACCGCACCATGGGCATCAACGAGCGCCCACCGGTGGCGTTGCTCGACGCACTGGAAAAGCGCTTCGGTTTCAAGGTGCCTCGGCACAACGGCCACAACACTGTCGAAGCCATTGGCGCAATGCTCGCCGGTCAGGCCAAGGTGTTCATCGGTTTGGGCGGCAACTTCGCCCAAGCCACGCCAGACACCGAGCGCACCGCCCAAGCCCTGCGCAACTGCGCACTGACCGTGCAGATCAGCACCAAGCTCAACCGCAGCCATCTGATCCACGGCAAGGACGCGCTGATCCTGCCATGCCTGGGACGCACTGACATCGACCTGCAGGCCGAAGGCGCCCAGGCGGTCACGGTGGAAGATTCGTTCAGCATGGTGCATGCCTCCAATGGTCAACTGCAGCCGTTGTCGCGGCAGATGCGCTCGGAGCCTGCGGTCATCGCCGGCATCGCTGCGGCCACCCTCGGCGCACAGCCGGTAGACTGGCACTGGCTGGTGGCCGATTATGCACGCATCCGCGAGCTGATCAGCCAGACCATCCCGGGGTTCGAGGACTTCAACCAGCGCCTGGCACGCCCCGGCGGTTTCTACCTGGGCAACAGCGCCAGCCAGCGCCAATGGAATACCGCCAGTGGCAAAGCCAACTTCAAGGCCAACGCCCTGCCCGATGATTTGTTGCATGAATGTGTGCGCGCCAGCGGCCAGGTACCGGACCTGATCATGCAGTCGATGCGCTCGCACGATCAGTACAACACCACGATCTATGGCCTGGACGACCGCTACCGTGGCGTGAAAGGCCAACGCGATGTGTTGTTCGCCAACGAGGCCGACATCATTCGCCTGGGCTTCCGTCCGGGGCAGAAGGTGGATATCGTGTCGCTCTGGAGTGATGAGCGTGAGCGTCGGGTCAAAGGCTTCACCCTGCTCGCCTTCGACATCCCCGCCGGGCAGGCAGCAGCCTATTACCCCGAGGTGAACCCACTGGTGCCACTGGAAAGCGTCGGCGATGACAGCCACACGCCAACCTCGAAATTCATCGCGATCAAGCTGCTCGCAGCCAGCGAGACGGCACGAATCATCTGACCGGTTTACGCCCACAAAAAAGGCCCTGACAACACTGCCAGGGCCTTTCCCGAAGTAGCTCAGACACGCGAAATTCGAGAAAGTTTCAGCTAAAAAACAGTAACTTATCGATTTGTGCACAAGTCGTGTTACTCGTCGGATTTCCGTTGCCAGCCCCATCCCAGAGCCTCAGGATCGCCTCGTCATCCCTCTGAGGCTCTCTTAGGGAAGGTCTTATATGGACGCCTCCCGGAGCTCAATAGGTAGCCATGCTGGCGCGTAGGTAGGAGCAGTCTTA
>NZ_PJQQ01000043.1:0-34028 GCF_002858665.1 Pseudomonas sp. FFUP_PS_473 | reverse complement strand
AGTGGCTTGCAGCCACTTCGACAGCAGGCACACCTGATCGGCAGGCTGCCGCTGAAGCTACTTTTTCAACAGAATCGGCCATCAGCGGACGCAGGGAGGACTTTCCGCAACCGGCCGTTCGATGCGGCACCGATGGCCTTCGCGCAGGGGTAGTGAATCCGCCAGGATTGACTTGCGCTGCCCTACCTCTCACTAGTGAGGGGCGGCAGCGCATCAAGCGGTGAGCGCACTCCGGCACCGCCAACTTTCAGCACATGCGTGTAAATCATCGTCGTAGAGACGTCGGAATGGCCGAGCAGATCCTGCACGGTTCGAATGTCGTAACCGCTGCGGAGCAAGGCCGTCGCGAACGAGTGGCGGAGGGTGTGCGGTGTGGCGGGCTTCGTGATGCCTGCTTGTTCTACGGCACGTTTGAAGGCGCGCTGAAAGGTCTGGTCATACATGTGATGGCGACGCACGACACCGCTCCGTGGATCGGTCGAATGCGTGTGCTGCGCAAAAACCCAGAACCACGGCCAGGAATGCCCGGCGCGCGGATACTTCCGCTCAAGGGCGTCGGGAAGCGCAACGCCGCTGCGGCCCTCGGCCTGGTCCTTCAGCCACCATGCCCGTGCACGCGACAGCTGCTCGCGCAGGCTGGGTGCCAAGCTCTCGGGTAACATCAAGGCCCGATCCTTGGAGCCCTTGCCCTCCCGCACGATGATCGTGCCGTGATCGAAATCCAGATCCTTGACCCGCAGTTGCAAACCCTCACTGATCCGCATGCCCGTTCCATACAGAAGCTGGGCGAACAAACGATGCTCGCCTTCCAGAAAACCGAGGATGCGAACCACTTCATCCGGGGTCAGCACCACCGGCAAGCGCCGCGACGGCCGAGGTCTTCCGATCTCCTGAAGCCAGGGCAGATCCGTGCACAGCACCTTGCCGTAGAAGAACAGCAAGGCCGCCAATGCCTGACGATGCGTGGAGACCGAAACCTTGCGCTCGTTCGCCAGCCAGGACAGAAATGCCTCGACTTCGCTGCTGCCCAAGGTTGCCGGGTGACGCACACCGTGGAAACGGATGAAGGCACGAACCCAGTGGACATAAGCCTGTTCGGTTCGTAAGCTGTAATGCAAGTAGCGTATGCGCTCACGCAACTGGTCCAGAACCTTGACCGAACGCAGCGGTGGTAACGGCGCAGTGGCGGTTTTCATGGCTTGTTATGACTGTTTTTTTGTACAGTCTATGCCTCGGGCATCCAAGCAGCAAGCGCGTTACGCCGTGGGTCGATGTTTGATGTTATGGAGCAGCAACGATGTTACGCAGCAGGGCAGTCGCCCTAAAACAAAGTTAGAGCCAATCATGAAAACTCCGCCCCACCTTATTCCTGTGATGAACAACACGAAGTGGGATGAATTGCGCTTGGCTATGTATGAACTTGAACCAGCACCCGCGTGGCGCACAAAGTGCTGGGAAAACGGATTCGTCACCCCGTGGGATCGTGAGTGGTACTACCACTTTCGAGAAGGAGGGTACGAACTTACCGAATGGGTTGAAATTCGTACCGAATCAAATGAACAAAGGCATAGCGTGCTCTCTGTGCTCGACAGAGTCCATGTACCAACAGAAGAAATCTCAGATGGGTTTCGTGTGTATGGCTATATCCAACCAGGCCAGCAAATTGAGTATGCAAAGCTCTAACCCTACGCTCAAGTTCGCTCCCTTTGGTCGCTGGGACGCGCCTTCGGCGCGCCCCTTAGCTACATGTTGGGCGCACAATAAGGTTCCTCGCAGAGCTACTTGAAAGTTGTTACGATTCAAATTCAATCATGAGATAGTCAGCAGATGAACACTTCAAAGAACGCAGACAAGTAAGCCGCAGCAACCTTCATTTATCGGTTGTTGCGGCGTTCTCATGAATCTTTGTGCTCTGCGAGAGCGCCGCCAAATCCTTCGTTCAAGGAGATGGTTTCGTGCGCTCAAAGAACTTTAGTTGGCGGTACTCCCTTGCCGCCACGGTGTTGTTGTTATCACCGTTCGATTTACTGGCATCACTCGGCATGGATATGTACTTGCCGGCAGTGCCCTTCATGCCAAACGCACTTGGCACGACAACGAGTACAATTCAGCTTACGCTGACAACGTACTTGGTCATGATCGGTGCCGGTCAGCTCTTGTTTGGACCACTATCGGACCGACTAGGTCGCCGCCCCGTTCTATTGGGGGGTGGCCTCGCCTACGTTGTGGCGTCAATGGGCCTCGCTCTTACGTCGTCGGCTGAAGTCTTTCTGGGGCTTCGGATTCTTCAGGCTTGTGGTGCCTCGGCGTGCCTTGTTTCCACGTTTGCAACAGTACGTGACATTTACGCAGGTCGTGAGGAAAGTAACGTCATTTACGGCATACTCGGGTCCATGCTGGCCATGGTCCCGGCGATAGGCCCATTGCTGGGAGCACTCGTCGACACGTGGCTTGGGTGGCGGGCTATCTTTGCGTTTCTAGGTTTGGGCATGATCGCTGCATCTGCAGCAGCGTGGCGATTCTGGCCTGAAACCCGGGTGCAACGAGTTGCGGGCTTGCAATGGTCGCAGCTGCTACTCCCCATTAAGTGCCTGAACTTCTGGTTGTACACGTTGTGTTACACCGCTGGAATGGGTAGCTTTTTCGTCTTTTTCTCCATTGCGCCCGGGCTAATGATGGGCAGGCAAGGTGTGTCTCAGCTTGACTTCAGCCTGCTGTTCGCCACAGTGGCAATCGCCATGGTGTTTACGGCTCGTTTTATGGGGCGAGTGATACCCAAGTGGGGAAGTCCAAGTGTCTTGCGAATGGGAATGGGATGCCTGATAGCGGGAGCAGTATTGCTTGCCATCACCGAAATATGGGTTTCGCAGTCCGTGTTGGGCTTTATTGCTCCAATGTGGCTAGTGGGTGTTGGTGTCGCCACAGCGGTATCTGTGGCGCCCAATGGCGCTCTTCGAGGATTCGACCACGTTGCCGGAACGGTCACGGCAGTCTACTTCTGCTTGGGCGGTGTACTGCTAGGAAGCATCGGAACGTTGATCATTTGGCTGTTGCCGCGCAACACGGCTTGGCCGGTTGTCGTGTACTGTTTGACCCTTGCAACAGTCGTGCTTGGTCTGTCTTGTGTTTCCCGAGCGAAGGGCTTTCGCGGCCAGAGGGAGCATGATGTGGTCGCGCTACAAAATGCGGAAAGTACGTCAAATCCCAATCGCTGAAAGAATGTGGCAAGCTATCGCCCAACAAATCGCTGCAGCCGACCTAAAACCGCTACGCGGTTTCGGTCGGCTGAGCTCAGGCGTTAGCCACCAAGAAGGTGCCATGAAAACATTTGCCGCATATGTAATTATCGCGTGTCTTTCGAGTACGGCATTAGCTGGTTCAATTACAGAAAATACGTCTTGGAACAAAGAGTTCTCTGCCGAAGCCGTCAATGGTGTCTTCGTGCTTTGTAAAAGTAGCAGTAAATCCTGCGCTACCAATGACTTAGCTCGTGCATCAAAGGAATATCTTCCAGCATCAACATTTAAGATCCCCAACGCAATTATCGGCCTAGAAACTGGTGTCATAAAGAATGAGCATCAGGTTTTCAAATGGGACGGAAAGCCAAGAGCCATGAAGCAATGGGAAAGAGACTTGACCTTAAGAGGGGCAATACAAGTTTCAGCTGTTCCCGTATTTCAACAAATCGCCAGAGAAGTTGGCGAAGTAAGAATGCAGAAATACCTTAAAAACTTTTCCTATGGCAACCAGAATATCAGTGGTGGCATTGACAAATTCTGGTTGGAAGGCCAGCTTAGAATTTCCGCAGTTAATCAAGTGGAGTTTCTAGAGTCTCTATATTTAAATAAATTGTCAGCATCTAAAGAAAACCAGCTAATAGTAAAAGAGGCTTTGGTAACGGAGGCGGCACCTGAATATCTAGTGCATTCAAAAACTGGTTTTTCTGGTGTGGGAACTGAGTCAAATCCTGGTGTCGCATGGTGGGTTGGGTGGGTTGAGAAGGAGACAGAGGTTTACTTTTTCGCCTTTAACATGGATATAGACAACGAAAGTAAGTTGCCGCTAAGAAAATCCATTCCCACCAAAATCATGGAAAGTGAGGGCATCATTGGTGGCTAACAAGTCGCTCAAGGTCGCTCCCTGCGGTCGCTGGACAGTCCCAGTCGGCGCATGCTTCGCATTTTATGCGCCGCCTGTGCCTGCCCCTTAGCTCCAACGTTATGTGCTTTCTCTAAAACAAGCCAGATTCACTGAAACTTTCTTCTGGCTGGCCGCATCGGTCGTTTCGAATTAGCCACCTTTAAAATGCCGTTTTGATGCCTTATTTTGGCTAAAACGGGGTGTTTTAAGTTTCTGTTTTTATTGGTTTTGTTTTTGTTGAGAACTTTCAGGTAAATGATAGTCTTCAAATCAAATGTTTTTTGGAGCCACAGCATGGAAAAATCAAAGCAATTATATAATCAAGTGAACTTCTCACATCAGGACTTGCAAGAACATATCTTTAGCAATTGTACTTTTATACATTGTAATTTTAAGCGCTCAAACCTCCGAGATACACAGTTCATTAACTGTACTTTCATAGAGCAGGGGGCATTGGAAGGGTGCGATTTTTCTTATGCTGATCTTCGAGATGCTTCATTTAAAAACTGTCAGCTTTCAATGTCCCATTTTAAGGGGGCAAATTGCTTTGGTATTGAACTGAGAGATTGTGATCTTAAAGGAGCAAATTTTAGTCAAGTTAGTTTTGTAAATCAGGTTTCGAATAAAATGTACTTTTGTTCTGCATACATAACAGGTTGTAACTTATCCTATGCCAATTTTGAGCAGCAGCTTATTGAAAAATGTGACCTGTTCGAAAATAGATGGATTGGTGCAAATCTTCGAGGCGCTTCATTTAAAGAATCAGATTTAAGCCGTGGTGTTTTTTCGGAAGACTGCTGGGAACAGTTTAGAGTACAAGGCTGTGATTTAAGCCATTCAGAGCTTTATGGTTTAGATCCTCGAAAGATTGATCTTACGGGTGTAAAAATATGCTCGTGGCAACAGGAACAGTTACTGGAGCAATTAGGGGTAATCATTGTTCCTGACTAAGCGCAAGATTCGGCTACGCACATAACAAACGCTTTAAGACGGATTCGCAACGTTTGGCGGTTTTAGTTTGAATTGGCTTTTGTATTTACGGTGTAATAATTGAGTGTTGTGGTAGCGTTGCTCACCACTTAAGCGGGCGTTATGCAGCCAAATCCCAACAATTAAGGGTCTTAAAATGGTAAAAGATTGGATTCCCATCTCTCATGATAATTACAAGCAGGTGCAAGGACCGTTCTATCATGGAACCAAAGCCAATTTGGCGATTGGTGACTTGCTAACCACAGGGTTCATCTCTCATTTCGAGGACGGTCGTATTCTTAAGCACATCTACTTTTCAGCCTTGATGGAGCCAGCAGTTTGGGGAGCTGAACTTGCTATGTCACTGTCTGGCCTCGAGGGTCGCGGCTACATATACATAGTTGAGCCAACAGGACCGTTCGAAGACGATCCGAATCTTACGAACAAAAAATTTCCCGGTAATCCAACACAGTCCTATAGAACCTGCGAACCCTTGAGAATTGTTGGCGTTGTTGAAGACTGGGAGGGGCATCCTGTTGAATTAATAAGGGGAATGTTGGATTCGTTAGAGGACTTAAAGCGCCGTGGTTTACACGTCATTGAAGACTAGTCCTTTGCATAACAAAGCCATCAAACCGGACGCCAGAGATTCCGCGCCTGTTGCGCATGGCTTCGCCATTTTATGCGCAATAGGCGCGCCACCCTGTCGCCGTTTATGGCGGCGTTAGATGCACTAAGCACATAATTGCTCACAGCCAAACTATCAGGTCAAGTCTGCTTTTATTATTTTTAAGCGTGCATAATAAGCCCTACACAAATTGGGAGATATATCATGAAAGGCTGGCTTTTTCTTGTTATCGCAATAGTTGGCGAAGTAATCGCAACATCCGCATTAAAATCTAGCGAGGGCTTTACTAAGCTTGCCCCTTCCGCCGTTGTCATAATCGGTTATGGCATCGCATTTTATTTTCTTTCTCTGGTTCTGAAATCCATCCCTGTCGGTGTTGCTTATGCAGTCTGGTCGGGACTCGGCGTCGTCATAATTACAGCCATTGCCTGGTTGCTTCATGGGCAAAAGCTTGATGCGTGGGGCTTTGTAGGTATGGGGCTCATAATTGCTGCCTTTTTGCTCGCCCGATCCCCATCGTGGAAGTCGCTGCGGAGGCCGACGCCATGGTGACGGTGTTCGGCATTCTGAATCTCACCGAGGACTCCTTCTTCGATGAGAGCCGGCGGCTAGACCCCGCCGGCGCTGTCACCGCGGCGATCGAAATGCTGCGAGTCGGATCAGACGTCGTGGATGTCGGACCGGCCGCCAGCCATCCGGACGCGAGGCCTGTATCGCCGGCCGATGAGATCAGACGTATTGCGCCGCTCTTAGACGCCCTGTCCGATCAGATGCACCGTGTTTCAATCGACAGCTTCCAACCGGAAACCCAGCGCTATGCGCTCAAGCGCGGCGTGGGCTACCTGAACGATATCCAAGGATTTCCTGACCCTGCGCTCTATCCCGATATTGCTGAGGCGGACTGCAGGCTGGTGGTTATGCACTCAGCGCAGCGGGATGGCATCGCCACCCGCACCGGTCACCTTCGACCCGAAGACGCGCTCGACGAGATTGTGCGGTTCTTCGAGGCGCGGGTTTCCGCCTTGCGACGGAGCGGGGTCGCTGCCGACCGGCTCATCCTCGATCCGGGGATGGGATTTTTCTTGAGCCCCGCACCGGAAACATCGCTGCACGTGCTGTCGAACCTTCAAAAGCTGAAGTCGGCGTTGGGGCTTCCGCTATTGGTCTCGGTGTCGCGGAAATCCTTCTTGGGCGCCACCGTTGGCCTTCCTGTAAAGGATCTGGGTCCAGCGAGCCTTGCGGCGGAACTTCACGCGATCGGCAATGGCGCTGACTACGTCCGCACCCACGCGCCTGGAGATCTGCGAAGCGCAATCACCTTCTCGGAAACCCTCGCGAAATTTCGCAGTCGCGACGCCAGAGACCGAGGGTTAGATCATGCCTAGCATTCACCTTCCGGCCGCCCGCTAGCGGACCCTGGTCAGGTTCCGCGAAGGTGGGCGCAGACATGCTGGGCTCGTCAGGATCAAACTGCACTATGAGGCGGCGGTTCATACCGCGCCAGGGGAGCGAATGGACAGCGAGGAGCCTCCGAACGTTCGGGTCGCCTGCTCGGGTGATATCGACGAGGTTGTGCGGCTGATGCACGACGCTGCGGCGTGGATGTCCGCCAAGGGAACGCCCGCCTGGGACGTCGCGCGGATCGACCGGACATTCGCGGAGACCTTCGTCCTGAGATCCGAGCTCCTAGTCGCGAGTTGCAGCGACGGCATCGTCGGCTGTTGCACCTTGTCGGCCGAGGATCCCGAGTTCTGGCCCGACGCCCTCAAGGGGGAGGCCGCATATCTGCACAAGCTCGCGGTGCGACGGACACATGCGGGCCGGGGTGTCAGCTCCGCGCTGATCGAGGCTTGCCGCCATGCCGCGCGAACGCAGGGGTGCGCCAAGCTGCGGCTCGACTGCCACCCGAACCTGCGTGGCCTATACGAGCGGCTCGGATTCACCCACGTCGACACTTTCAATCCCGGCTGGGATCCAACCTTCATCGCAGAACGCCTAGAACTCGAAATCTAACGTCCGTTCGGGCATCGAGGTCCATGTCGGGGTGGGACGGGCCCGTGGCTTCAAGATCACTTGCAGTCCGACCGCGATGTCTTGGTTGCGCGAGAGGTTGTCGATATCCTCCACTTCCATCATCAACCCTGGATAATGCCGCCGCCGTCATCGCCGCCGACGCCCGTGCCGGGCTTTTCGGGCCTGTCAGGCTTGCTCGGCCTTCAGCCTGCCTGGGCGAGATCTCCGGCGGACGGATTAACGGCGGAGCTTCGCCGCCTTTCGTGCGTGTGAAGGCCGAAGATAGTTCTCTCAAAAACATCCGTTTATGAGAGATACCAAATGTCATTTTCAGAAGACGACTGCACCAGTTGATTGGGCGTAATGGCTGTTGTGCAGCCAGCTCCTGACAGTTCAATATCAGAAGTGATCTGCACCAATCTCGACTATGCTCAATACTCGTGTGGGCTCTGTTGCAAAAATCGTGAAGCTTGAGCATGCTTGGCGGAGATTGGACGGACGGAACGATGACGGATTTCAAGTGGCGCCATTTCCAGGGTGATGTGATCCTGTGGGCGGTGCGCTGGTATTGTCGCTATCCGATCAGCTATCGCGACCTTGAGGAAATGCTGGCGGAACGCGGCATTTCGGTCGACCATACGACGATCTATCGCTGGGTCCAGTGCTACGCCCCGGAGATGGAGAAGCGGCTGCGCTGGTTCTGGCGGCGTGGCTTTGATCCGAGCTGGCGCCTGGATGAAACCTACGTCAAGGTGCGGGGCAAGTGGACCTACCTGTACCGGGCAGTCGACAAGCGGGGCGACACGATCGATTTCTACCTGTCGCCGACCCGCAGCGCCAAGGCAGCGAAGCGGTTCCTGGGCAAGGCCCTGCGAGGCCTGAAGCACTGGGAAAAGCCTGCCACGCTCAATACCGACAAAGCGCCGAGCTATGGTGCAGCGATCACCGAATTGAAGCGCGAAGGAAAGCTGGACCGGGAGACGGCCCACCGGCAGGTGAAGTATCTCAATAACGTGATCGAGGCCGATCACGGAAAGCTCAAGATACTGATCAAGCCGGTGCGCGGTTTCAAATCGATCCCCACGGCCTATGCCACGATCAAGGGATTCGAAGTCATGCGAGCCCTGCGCAAAGGACAGGCTCGCCCCTGGTGCCTGCAGCCCGGCATCAGGGGCGAGGTGCGCCTTGTGGAGAGAGCTTTTGGCATTGGGCCCTCGGCGCTGACGGAGGCCATGGGCATGCTCAACCACCATTTCGCAGCAGCCGCCTGATCGGCGCAGAGCGACAGCCTACCTCTGACTGCCGCCAATCTTTGCAACAGAGCCTCCGTCGCCATGCTCACCTCGCTTTGGTGCACACGAGTATTGAGCATAGTCGAGATTGGTGCAGATCACTTCTGATATTGAACTGTCAGGAGCTGGCTGCACAACAGCCATTACGCCCAATCAACTGGTGCAGTCGTCTTCTGAAAATGACAGAAAAGATGCGGCCCTGCACTTGTCTGCAAAACCACCGTTTTCTTTACGCCCTCGGCATCACCTCAAAACCACCCCGGATCGGCTTGCTCAAGCGTAAGAAATGACGTAAAACAATCAACGTACACATAAGGTACGTTTTATGATCATTGGCTACGCACGAGTCAGCACTCAAGACCAGAATCCGCAGCTCCAGCTGGATGCGCTCGGAGTGGCCGGCTGTGAGCAGGTGTTCCATGAGAAGGCCACCGGCAAGCTGCGCGAGCGTGTCGAGCTGACCGCCTGTCTGCGATCCATGCGCAAGGGCGACACCCTGGTGGTCTGGAAGCTCGACCGGCTAGCCCGGTCGCTCAAGGATTTGGTCGAGATCATCCATGACCTCGACAAGCGCGAGATCGGCTTCCGCTCTCTCACCGAGTCGATAGACACGACGAGCGCAGGCGGCCGGCTGGTATTCCACCTGTTCGGCGCTCTGGCCGAGTTCGAGCATGCGCTGATTCAGGAGCGCACCAAGGCCGGACTGGCAGCAGCCCGAGCCAGGGGACGCAAGGGAGGCAGAAAGCCGTCCCTCTCCCCGACCGATGTCCGCAAGGCCGCTGCCATGCTGGCAGACCCGTTGATTACCAAGACCGAGGTTGCCAGCCACTTTGGCGTCTCTCGCGTCACCCTCAATGCCGCCCTGGCCCGTGATGGCTACAGCGGACTTCCTGGCACCGACAGCGGCGCAGCAGGGAAAACCACGAAACGCAGAAGCAAGGCAAAGGATCAAGCTGATGACCAGTGAAGAGTTCAAGAAGACGCTGTGGGATACAGCCAACAAGCTGCGCGGCTCGGTGTCGGCGGCTGAATACAAGTACCCCGTGCTGGGCTTGGTATTCCTCAAGTATGTGTCCGACCTGTACGACGCTCAGGCTGGGGTGATCCGGGAGCGCCTGGCCGACCCGTCATCGGAGCTGTACATCGAGGACGAGGAGCTGCGCGCCGAGAGCGCTGCCGTCTTCATCGAGGACAAGACCTTCTTCACTCAGGACAACGTGTTCTGGGTGCCGGCGGAGGCCAAGTTCAGCAAGCTGCTGGAGAAAGCGGCGGCAGCCGATTTCGCGCAGCAACTCGACAAGGCCATGGCGCTGATCGAGGCGGAGAACCCCAGCCTTAAAGGCGTGCTGTACCGCGAGTTCTCACGGCTGGAGCTGGAGCCTGGCAAGCTCGGCGAGCTGTTCCAGCTGATCGCCAAGCTGAAGTTCGACCCCAAGCAGCACGGCAGCCGGGATGTGTTCGGCGAGGTCTACGAATACTTCCTTGGCCAGTTCGCCTTGAACGAGGGTGCCCGTGCCGGCGAGTTCTACACGCCCAAGAGCCTGGTCACCCTGCTGGTGGAAATCCTCGCGCCGTTCAAGGGCACCATCTACGACCCGGCCTGCGGCTCAGGTGGGATGTTCGTGCAGTCGGCCAAGTTCAAGGATGCCCACGCCAAGCAACTGGGCTCCACGGGTGACCTGCCGATCTATGGTCAGGAGAAGATGGCCGAAACCCGCCGCCTGTGCCTGATGAACCTGGCTGTGCATGGCCTGGAAGGCAACATTGGCCAGACTTACGGCTCGACATTCACCAACGATCAGCACAAGACGCTGCGTGCCGACTACATCCTGGCCAACCCGCCGTTCAACATCTCAGATTGGGAGTCCGAGAAGCTGCAAGACGACCCGCGCTGGGTGCATGGCATTCCGCCCAAGGGCAATGCCAACTACGCCTGGTTGCAACACATGCTGGCCCGCCTCTCCAGTCGCGGTCGCGCGGGCGTCGTGCTGGCGAATGGCTCGATGTCTTCGCAGCAGTCCGCCGAGAGCGAGATTCGCCAGGACATGATCATCAAGGATGTAGTGGAGTGCATGGTCGCCCTGCCAGGGCAGCTGTTCTCCAACACCCAGATTCCCGCGTGCCTATGGTTCCTCTCCAAGGACAAGCGTATAGGCCCGAACGGCAAGACCGATCGCAGCAACCAGATTCTCTTCATCGACGCTCGCAAGGCAGCCTCCAGCCGCATCTCGCGTACCCAGGTCGAGTTCACTGACGCTGACATGACGCGCATCGCACAGACCTACCACCGCTGGCGGAATACTGTGTTCAGCGATGGGGAGCCCTACGAGGATGTGCCGGGCTTCTGCTACTCGGCCAGCTATGAAGATGTGCAAAAGCATGGCTTCTTGCTGACGCCGGGCCGTTATGTCGGTGCCGAGGAGGTGGAAGGTGATGACGAGCCTTTCGGTGAGAAGATGGACCGTCTGACCGAGCAGCTTGTTTCTCAGATTGCTGAGCGTAACGCGATTGAGCAGGTGATCCTGCAACGGCTGAAGGGGATGGGCTATGAGTTCTGAGTGGCAATCCACAACCCTTGGTGCGATCTGTAACGCTCAGGGGGGAGCAATTCAGACTGGTCCTTTCGGTAGTCAGCTCCACACCTCAGATTATAAAGAGCATGGCGTGCCTGTCGTTATGCCTACCAATATTGGTGATGGCGGAATTAGTGAGATCGGAATTGCCAGGGTTGATGACTCAGACGTTGAAAGGCTTTCTCAGCACAAGCTCCGCTTGGGTGATATTGTCTTCAGTCGTCGTGGTGATGTGACTAAAAATGCACTAATTCAGCCACATGAAGTGGGCTGGTTATGCGGTACTGGGTGCCTAAAAGTTAGGGTTGGCGAGAGGCGCATCGCGGATGAACGATTCATCTCTTACCACCTGCGCTCTCCTGGAACAAAGGAGTGGTTAGTTCGCCATGCGGTGGGCGCGACGATGCCAAACTTGAATACAGGCATACTTGCTTCAGTCCCCATCATGCTTCCTCCATTGAACGCTCAGCTCAGAATCGGAGAGATTCTTGGCTCGCTGGATGATTGCATTGCCATCCTGCGCGAAACCAACGCCACCCTGGAGGTCATGGCCCAAGCCATCTTCAAGTCGTGGTTCGTCGATTTCGACCCCGTGCGTGCCAAGGCGGAAGGTCGCCAGCCGGAGCGTATGGACGGAGCTACGGCAGCGCTTTTCCCGGATAGCTTCGAGGACTCTGAACTTGGAGATGTGCCAGCGGGATGGAGTGTTTTTCCTATTGGGGAATTGGTCAAGTGTGTTGGAGGAGCAACTCCTAGCACAAAGAATGGTGAGTTCTGGGAGCCTGCAGAATTTGCCTGGACCACCCCTAAGGACTTATCAGGTTTGCAGTCACCTATTCTTCACAAGACGGAGAAGATGGTTTCCTCGAAAGGTGTTCTAAAAATCAGCTCTGGACTTCTTCCGGCCGGGACGCTGCTTATGTCATCTAGGGCGCCGATTGGATATCTTGCTATTTCATCTATTGATGTTGCAGTAAATCAGGGGTACATAGCAATTCCACCCGGCGGCAAACTATCGCCACTCTACCTGCTGCACTGGTGCAGACAAAACATGGAATTAATCAAAAGCCATGCAAACGGGTCAACATTTATGGAGATAAGCAAGAAGGCATTCCGTCCGCTTCCTGCCTTGCTGCCTTCCGTAGAAGTTCTGGCAGAGTTTACCAAGATAGTAAGTCCGATTTTTGAAAGCATTGCGGCAAATGATCGTCAGATTAATTTGCTGGCAGAGATCCGCGACACCCTGCTGCCCAAGCTGATTTCCGGCGAGATTCGTCTTCCCGAAGCCGAGTCCATTGTCGGGAGTGCTGTGCATGCATGACTACCCTCTCCATGCTGTGGAAACTGACGTGCTGCTTCACGAGGGCGATCTGCTCGTGGAGCTGGCTCGTCGGCCGGGCGTCGATATCCTGCCGCTGCTCAAGGGCAGGCTTGCCGGCCTGCTCAAGCCGGGGATCGCCTCGATCAGCATTGCCGACGATGGCCTGGTCCGGGTGCTGAGCACTGAGCTGGATCTCCGCGAATGTGGCGGCGAGCCACCGTTCGCAAGCATGCAGCCTGTACAGCGCACGGCACTGAATCTCTTCGAGGCGGTGACGATGCCACGCAGCGTGAGATCAGCGATTGACCCAGACCCAGGCCTCAGCCCCGCGATGCTTGAATGGGCCGTGCAGGCCTGCCTGGAGCCGTCCGTGGCCATGTCGTTGCGACTGGTCAATGAGTCGGCCCTGCCGCTGCTGGAGGCTTACAGCGCAGCGGATGAGCTGGAGGCTGAGCTGGATGAGCACAAGACTGCCGTCAAGCTGCTGCTCGACATGGGTAATGCCTTTGCCGGGCTGCTGCTGCCCACGCTGGATCGCAAGGTCATCGAGGCCTCGATTCAGAAGTTGAGCGGAATGCCGCCCTTTGGCTTCATTGACGGCTGCGATTCCTACTGGGCGGAAATCTGTGCACTCGACACAGGTTTCATGTTCGCGGAGCAGGTCACTGCCGATGTGCGGGCCAAGGTCGAGGAAGCGCTGGCGGAGCTAAGCGCAGAAGAGCGCCTGGCACTCCTGCTGAGCAAGCAGGACGGCGATGACTGGCTGCATGACCGCATCGGGGACCAAAACACGCCGGAGCACATCCAGCTTCTTGAGCAGTACCTGGATACCGACCTGCTGCTGAGCGATCTGGTCGAAGGCATTCTTCATGAGGCCGCCAGCCAGGGCGCTCTGCGAGCCTCTGGGCAAGGCGAATTGTTTTCCTAGGGTGATCCTGCAACCATCAGCACTTTGCCATTCGGCGCCCGCTGTAGAGCCTCTGGCCGCAGGGGGCGCTATCTGCCGAAGGACGATGTGCGGGAATGAACGAAAACCATCTGGAGCAAGCGTGCCTGGGGTGGCTGGAGAGCCTGGAGTTCACCAGCCTGAAAGGCGAAGTCGTCTCCCCAGGCGGCACGGAAGGCGGGCGCGAGAAGTATTCCGAGGTGGTGCTGCAAAACCGCCTGCGCGATGCCATCGAAAGACTGAACCCTGGGATCAGCAGTGCGGAAGCAGATGCCGCGGTTTCCAGGTTGGCCCTCTACAGCGCGCAGTCGATGGTGGACGGCAACCGAGAGGTCTACAGCTGGATACGCGATGGCGTACCTGTCGAGCGCATCGAGAGTGATGGGACGCGAACCTTCCCACGGGTTCAGGTGATCGACTTTGCCGGCCCGAACGACCTGCTGGCTGTTCAGCAGTTCACTGTGCATGGTCAGCAGGTCAGGCGGCCGGATGTCGTTCTGTTCGTGAATGGCCTGCCGCTGGTGGTGATCGAGCTGAAGAATCCGGCCGACCCGAACGCCGATATCCTGTCGGCCTTCAATCAGATTCAGACCTACAAGACCGACATCCCGCAGCTGTTCTATTTCAACCTGCTCAACATCATTTCCGATGGCGTCGTGGCCCGTTACGGCTCGCTGACGGCCGACTTCAACCGCTTCTCGCGCTGGCGACTGCTCGATGATGAAGTCGCGCCCAAGTCGCTGCTGGAGCTGGAAGTGATGGTGCGCGGTCTGCTCAACGCCGAGACGCTGATGACGTTCTTCCGGGGCTTCGTCGCCTACGGCGGCACCGATGGTGGCACGTCCTTCAAGATCATTGCCCAGTGGCACCAGTACAGCGGTGTGCTCAAGGCCGTAGAGCGTGCAGTCGGCGCGCTGCTGGAGCGCCATGATGGCAAGGGCGGTGTGATCTGGTTTACCCAGGGCTCCGGTAAGTCGCTGCTGGCACTGTTCTATGTGATGGCGCTGCGCGACAGGCCGGAGTTCAAGAACCCCACAGTCGTGCTGGTAACCGACCGTAACGACCTGGATGGGCAACTCTTCGAGACCTTCGCTGACTGTAGGTGGTCTCTGCGAGCTACGCCCAAGCAGGCCGATAGCCGCGACGAGCTGCGCGATATGCTTTCGTCTGTCGAGGCTGGTGGCGTCTTCTTCACCACGATCAACAAGTTTGCCCCGGAGCGCGGTCAGACCAGCGTTCCCGAGCTGTGCGGACGCTCCAACGTGATCGTGATCGCTGACGAGGCGCACCGTACCCAGTACGGCTTCAAGGCCTCGCTGGATACCAAGAGCGGCACCACCAAGTACGGCCTGGCCAAGTACATGCGCGATGCGCTGCCCAAGGCCATTTACCTGGGCATGACCGGCACCCCCGTCAGCGACGATGACCGCGACACCGAAGAGGTGTTCGGTAGCTGCGTTGATATCTACGACATGATCGCTGCCCAGGAAGACGAGGCCGTCGTTCCGGTCAGCTACGAGTCGCGGATCATCGAGCTGCGCTTCAACGAGGCCGAAAAGCAGGATCTCTTGGAGGAATTCCTGGAGGCGACCGAGACAGAGGACGAGAGCGAGCAGAACAAGACGGCCAGCCGCCTGACACGGCTGGAAGCACTGGCCATGGCCGATGGCCGGCTCACAACCTTGGCTGAGGATTTCGTCGCGCACTGGGAGGCTCGCAAGGAGGCCATTGCCGGCAAGGCCATGGTGGTTGCCATCTCGCGTGAGGCGGCCGTTCGCCTGTTCGAGGAAATCGTGGAGCTGCGTCCCGAGTGGGAGGGCAATGACCTCAACTCCGGGCGGATCAAGATCATCATGACTGGCTCCTCTGCTGATCCCGAGGAGTACCAGAAGCACCGGACGAACAAAGCTCAGCGAAAGCAGCTGGAAAAGCGCTTCAAGGACGAGAATGACCCCTTGGAAATCGTCATTGTCCGCGACATGTGGCTGACCGGCTTCGATGCTCCGCCCGTCCACACGCTGTACGTTGACAAGCCGATGCAGGGACATGGACTGATGCAGGCCATCGCTCGTACCAACCGTATCTGGAAGGACAAGCCGGGTGGCTTGGTGGTGGACTACATCGGCATCGGGCATGAGCTGCGCGAGGCCATCAGGCGTTACACCAAGGCTACTGGCGATGACCGCGAGCCTGTCGATATCAGCGGCCAGGCCCTCAAAATCCTGCTCGACACCCTGGACGTGATCCGCCGCGAGTTCTTCGCCAAGTTCGACTACAGCGGCTTTGAGGACCCTCTGAAGGCCCTGGCGCTGCTTGGCGGCGCAATGGAGCATCTGATCAAGCTCAACCCGGAAGCTGACGAGAAGGGCCGCAACAAGGGCGTGCGGGCCTATCTGGATCAGGTCGTCAAGCTCACCAAGGCACAGGCCCTGGCTGGCACATCGGCGCAGGCGATGGCGGTACGCGAAGAGATCGCCTTCTTCCAGGCTGTGCGTGTTTGCCTGATGAAGCTGACCCGCTCCGGTGAGACCCGCTCCCAACTGGAAAAGGAGGCTGCTCTGCGTCAGCTCGTGGCCAAAGGGGTGCTGGTCGATGGGGTCAAGGACATCTTCGCCACGCTGGGCATGAGCAAACCTGACATCTCGCTGTTGGACGAGGATTTCCTAGCGCAGATTCGGAAAATGCCAACCAAGAACTTGGCCGCTGAGCTGCTGAGCCGCTTGGTGGCCGATCAGGTCAAGGCGCGGGGGCAGAAGAACGCTACCCAGGCGAAGCAGTTCACCAAGCGCCTGGAAGAGGCGATCAACCGCTACCAGACCCGTGGTCTGACGACCGCCGAAGTCATCGAGGAGCTGATCAAGCTCGCCCAAGAGATCAACTCGGCCAAGCCCCCGGAGGGCCTGAGCGAGGAAGAGTTCGCGTTCTACCAGGCGCTTTCCGAGAACGAGTCGGCGGTTCGCGAGCTGGGGCATCCGGTGTTGAAAGCACTGGCCCTGGAGCTAACCGACAAGCTGCGGAAGTCGGCCACGATCAACTGGCAGAACCGCCAGTCGGCACGAGCGAGAATGCTGGCGATGGTCAAGGTACTGCTGGCCAAGCATCGCTACCCGCCGGACAAGGCGCTTGAGGCGACCGAGAAAGTGATTGCGCAGGCTGAGCTGTTGGCCGATGCCTGGGCATTCGAGCATCCCTGACTGCCATGCCAATCCTTTGCTATGAAATCACGGGTTCGGCATCCCCGAACCCGCGCAGTACAACTGGGGCCGAGGACGGCCAGCTCTCCGCAGTTCTCAAGGTTGATCACGAAGCAGCCACCGCGCAGGTCTACTCTGAGCTTGTGGCGAATCGCCTGGCGATGTTTCTTGGCATTCCTGTGGTTGTTGGCGTGCCTGCGCGTGCTGCCACGGATGAGCGCCTGCGCTTTGCTGCCTTGCGCGCAGCGGAAGCCAGCCTGAACGTGTACGACTTCACCGATGACGATCACGCTGACCCGGATGCGGACGAGTATGCCGAGGTGGTTTTACCTGAGGGCATGCACACCCAGTCTGGGCATGCCTACGCCATCAAGAGCCTATGCGAGAAGTACCCGTTGGAGACTGCACAGATTGCCGTGTTCGACCTCTGGATCGGCAATGAAGATCGAGCGCTCAACTTCAAGGCCGAGCTGTCCAATCAGGACCGTGGAGTCATTTTCGCACTGGATCAGGGATCGTCTCTGCTGGCGTGTCGCCGAGGAATTGACGAGTCTCTCGTCTGCCTGGAGCGCGACGATCAGCCGACTTTCCATCCATTCCAGAAGCTGGTCAACGCCCGTTACTGCGGTGCGATGGTCGAGCGGATCATGTCCATGCCGGACTGGGCGATCCTATCTGCAACGACCTATGACGACACCGTAGGCAACGTGATGCTGCATGAGCAGTTCGCCACCTATGAAGTGCTACTGCGGCGGAAAAAGCTTCTGGGCGATCTCGTCGATCGGGTACTGCTCTGACCAGAGGCGGGCCAAGGTCCGCTTGTAAGCTGCGGGGAGACGTTTGACCTGTAGTTCCACCTGACGCGCCTCTCGCTGGCTGGGAAAGGGCTTGGCGGCGATGAGCCCTTGCGGTGAGTCGAGCTTTGTGAACAGCGCGCCCTGACCCTTCTGGTGGGCCAGGATGCGCTGATCCAGGCAGGGGGTGACCCCTGTATAGATCCGCTTGCTACGACATTCCAGCATGTAGACGAACCATGTTGCGTCAGTCATCGGCTGTGCCCAGGATGTGCTTGTTACGCTTCTTGATGAACTCAGGGTCAAGGCGGCAATGAATGTCGGTGGACAGCAGCTTTTCCAGTTGCACGATGTGCGGCATCGAAACGCCCATGGCGTGGTGCAGTGTTATGCGATCAAGGTGTCCACGCATCATTGCCGAGAAAATGGCTGAGTTACGCAGGATTCGTGTTTTTCCTTGGAACGTCCTGTCAATGAAATTTGCTTGTGCCGGAATGTGTCTGGCAAACAGCTTTATCAGTGAGCGCTCTTTGGATGGGGTTTCTGCCCAGTCTGGCTTTATTTCAGAAAGGACTCCAAGGAGTATCTTTTCGATGCTCTTGGGGACGGAAAGCCAAGCCTGAGCAGGCTTGATCACGACGTGGCCATCGTCGTGCATTTCAACGCAGTCAAGGTTGAGCTTCAAGGCTGCGGTAGCTGTCATTCCCATTCGACACACAAGCCATGCAGCAAGGTACTCGGCGTCCGTTGTACGTGAGCGGATCTCTGCGAGAAATCGAGAAAGCTCTTCGGGCATCATCAGCTGAAAGTTGTAAGGTGGCTTGGTGGAAGGCTTTGACTTTTTCCTGCCTCGGCCATCTTGGAACTTTTGTCGGGTGTCAATGAATCGATAGAATCGTAGTATCGGTCTGATTTCTTCTTTGGAGCATTTTTCAAAAAATACCACGATGTCTCGTTTTTTGACCGCATCCCAATCGGTGACGCCATTGGAATGAAGGTAATGTGCGAGGCGTATCGGTCCTCCCAAGGCTCTGGCTGCATACTTTTCAGAACGAGAGTGGCCTTTCTCTGTGAGAATTTTATAGCGTCTTTCGAGGTTTTTTTTGTAGGCGTTAAGTTTTCCTCGGAGCCCTTCGGGAAGCTCTTCAGAAATTGATCTGTCCCTAAGTGGGGCTCTTATTTCTGTGGGTGGCAAGAGGGAAATCTGCTTTGCCAGATATACCGACAGCTCTGTTGATGCTCGGTTGATCAAGATGTGCCGCTCTTCGGGGAGCAGCGAGGCAAGATAGTCTTGAACTTTGGTTTCAGACTGATCCTGTGCGTGGCCAAGACCGGCCAGTAGGCTGATGAAGTGCATCATTTCATGCCCCGAGTGTTTCCGGGAGCGCAGAGACTCTACACACAATTTCAGCAGGCTGCCGTCAGGTTGATTACCCCAGCATTCGCTTGGGCGTTCTACATTGGAGCGCATGCAGTGGTCAGGGGCAGGGCCGTGCCACGCCGCTCGCTGAAAGCGACCAGCGCAAAGCTTGCAGTCCACGATAAGCGGCGGACGCTTAGTCGTTCTTGATTTTTCCTGCATGGAGGTGCGATACCTTCGGGCCTACAATGTCTTCTAGATTTTCGGGCTGTTTCCCACGGATTGACTTGGTGCGCTTGCCTTCCTTCGATGTGGAGATGGCTGTATCGGCGGGTCTCTCCTCCGTGGTGTCGCTGCCTAGCCTTTGGAGTCGAATGACGCCGTATCTGAACGGTTGCAGGCGGCTTCTAAGCTCTTCAACAAAATCCTCCGAGGCCTCGGTGACATTGGTTTCAAACAGATCTCCAGGAAGGCACTGCAACTCATTGCAGATCGCTTCTATCATCGAAAGGCTCAGCGATACATCGTCGGATCGGAACTTTCGGCTGAGAGCGGTTCTGGTGATTGGCCATCCTTGGTTTTCAGTGAGCCGCTGAGCCATTTCCTCGAAGGTGTTTATGCCTGAGTCTTTCATCAGGACTTCCAGGCGATTACCCAGCTTGATCTTCATTTCTTATCAATCCTCGTCATCAAAAAAGCTGCTAAACAACGTAAGCGGGGCATTCGCCTCGTTAGCGGCATCCAGCGGCGCTGGGTGGTAGTACCCCAGTGTTGTATAGAGATTTTTGTGTCTCATGTATTTTTGCGCTACTTCTGCGGAGAATACGCCGACCATGTTCGTGCAGCCGGTATGTCTGAGAATGTGTGGCGTCAGTTTGTGGTGCGTGAGACCTGCCTTGACTGCCAAGCTGTTCAGGCGGTTGCGGAAAGCGTTGGGGTCGATGACGCCACCACGCTCGCTTGGGAATAGGAGGTTGGCAGTCGCATACTCTTTGTCGTCGTAGTGGCAAAGTCCGTTTCCAGAGCCCTTCCGGCGGAGGAGGATTTTTTGCCGTATGTTCGCCAGATACCACATGAGCAGTTCATAGATCTCAGGCTCACGCATGGGGATAGTGCCTGTAGCGTCATTTTTCCCGGTGATGGTGAGCGTTCCAAAGTTCTGGAAGGCCTTCATTCTGGGGTCGTGGCTGGCCTTGAAGTCATGCAGCTGAATAGTGACCAGTTCGGATACGCGCAGAGCAAAATGGATTGCGAGGTGAAACATCACACGGTCACGCTGCAGCGGTAGTAGCGACTTGCTACGGGCCGCATGTGCAGCCTTTATGTCGAAGATAAATTGTTGATCGATAGCATCAATTTCAACGGGTGTCAGAGCCCAGGCCTTGGGCCGGGCGGCATTCGATTTGTGCCGCTTGACGGCGATGCCGTTTTCCTCAGTGACGAACTTGATCGGGCGAACCTTGAAGGTTGCCTGGATTTCGTTGATCCGCTCCATGTCGAGCATATAGGCCTGGAAGGAACGCCAACCAGCACAGTAGACGGCCACCGTGGAGGGAGCCAGTTGCTGGCCGTCCTTGCTCATGCGCGACTCGAAGAAGCGAGTGACGTGGACGGGCTTGAGTTCCCAAGGGGCTACGTGAGCGTGGTTCAGCAAGCGGAAAAGATTGGAGGAGTGGCACTCGACGCTTTTTTTCTTCAGCCCGTCCAAGTGGAGGAGCTGGGCCTCCCAGTCACGGATCAGGTTGGTAGCGTAAACCAGTGCTTCGCCGCCCAAGAAGCTCAGGCTACGGGCGTTGCCGGTTGTCCGGCCACTTTGCTTAGTGGCTGAACTATTGGCTGTGCGGTCCAGGTTCGCTACGTTCTTCATGTGCACAAAAGTAGCTCAAATGGTTCGTTCGTGCAATATTTGCACGCATAAATTTTAGCCCAGCTCGACTCATCGCATAGATTCTGGGAAAAACCTCCTGAGCGTGCAAATCCTGCACGATAATAGTAATGATAGTAAATATAAAAAAAGACCCGGCAAAATGTGCCGGGTCAATAACCGTGATTAGCCTGATGAGGAGATAATTTGAGAGCCCGAACCGAGGCTTTTCAGCTTATCCAACCAGCCTTGCGGCCAGTGGCTCCAATAATAACAATTATCATTTGCATGTCAACTACTGTATCGGCTCTCAGTTGTTTTTCCGCGGCGCTCTTGCGTCGAGTTGCTGGTTCAGGGCTTCCTTACGCTCGACTGGAATGTCATTCCAGTGCATGTCGAGCAAGGCGCCTTCGATGGCATAGAGCAGTACCTTCGATGCCCTGAAGCCACGAGTACGCACGGCTTGATACGCATTGACCGCGCCCATGCGACGCAAGTCAGAGGCGCTGTGAATGCCGACTGCATGCAACCACTGCGCAGAAGTCTTGCCAAGATTCTTCAGATGCTGGAGTTCGTCGTTCATCAAGCCTCCTTGCGACGGCTGAACGGGTCGAGGGGAATCGCAGGCATACCAAGGGGAGTGTAGCGGCAGTTGGAAAATAAGCGGCATTTTGGCGCTTATGGGGGGCGGGCGGCGCCCTATGGCCCGTCAAGTGTGAGTCGGCGGGCCCTAGGGTTGCAGTCTGTTAACGTGTGCGGTAGCGCAGACGCGTTGCGAAATTAACTGACATGAGAATTTCGTCAGCATTCAGGTCTGGTGAAAAGTACACGCCGGAAATCTGGGCATGGGCCAGGCTGGCGCCTTCCATGGAGCAGTTTCGCAGATCCAGGCCACGCAGGTCGGCCGCCCGGAAGTAGGCACCAGTGAAATCTATGCCTGTGGTGTCCAATTCGCGCAGGTCCAGACCGCGAAAGTCGCCATGACTAAAATCGATGCTGGCGTCTTTCGGCCTTTCCTGATTGAAAGCCGCTACCTCTTCGTTACGCAGCAAGGCATACAGCGCAGAGTCGATTTGCCGGGGCTGGTTCATGGTAGGCCTCCTTATGTGATTGTGATGGCACTATAGTGCCATCACTTGAGAGACGCGAACCCACTGCCGAGAAGTGTCGACTGCTTCACGTCCGGGTGTTGCTTACAAGCCAGGCAGTTTTTGCCGAATCTGCTTGACCAGCTCGTCGAGACTGCCGCTTTCGTTGGTTTCTACGCGCTTGCTGTGCAGCAGTTCTTCGGCGCTCAATGGGTCGCGATTGGCCTTCTGTGCGGCTATCACCTCAAGCGTGGCGTCGGACGGGTCATTCTGGTCGGCCTGACGCTGCTTGAGCCAGCTTGCGATGACCGCATCAGGTGCATTGCAGTCGAGTATCAGGAACGGTACGCCCGTTTCACCCGCAATGCCCGCGGCGGTTTGACGTTGTGCGTGCTTGAGGTAGGTGGCATCGATGACAGCCGGAAAGCCTGCACGCAGGACAATGCCTGCCAGTGTATGCAGGCGTGCGTAGGTCGCCTGGCTGGAGTCCTGGTTGTAGATGCCAGCTTGCAAGTTGCCTGCATTTTCGGGCGTTTGCTCGCCGAACAGGCGCTTGCGCTCTACATCCGAGCGCAGGCGGATAGCGCCAAGTGCCTCGACCAAACGCATGGCGACATGGCTTTTGCCAACGGCCGACACACCGTGGGTAATCGCCAGGAAGCGCGAAGGAATAGCGCTGTAGCTCTCTGCCAGGGTTGCGTAGTTGCGGTACTGGCGCAGGGTTGTGGCACGCTGCACGCCGTCGGCATTGGCCGGCATGCTGAACAGGGCAACCTTGGCACGCACCAGTGCACGGTAGGCCTTGTAGAAGTTCAACAGCTCAAGGCCTTCATAGTCGCCGGTCAGTTCCAGGTACTGGCTGATGAAACGGCGGGACAGCGACTTGAGGCCACGGTCTTCCAGGTCCATCGCCAGGAACGCGGCGTCGGCATAGACATCGGTCAGGCGGAACGGCTCGTTGAATTCGATGCAGTCGAAGATCACCACCTTGCCGTCGATCAGGGTGGCGTTACCCAGGTGGATGTCACCGTGGCACTCACGGATGAAGCCTTGGGCTTTTCGGGCTTCAAGCAAGCCTTCAAGGCGCTTGAAGCTGCTGTGTGCCCAGGCTTGCAAGGCATCGAGTTGTTGCAGGTCAGCCTTTTCGCTCAGGAAGGGGCGTATCTGCTCAAAGTTCTGCTCAACCGGGGCCATCACGCTTTCCGGGCTGCCCAGCGGGTGATCCACGGCCACGCGCGGTGCGCTCAGGTGGAACTGCGCAATCTGGTGGGCCATCTGGTCGATATGCTCTGCCGTCAGTTCGCCATTGGCCTGCAGCGTGTTAAGCATCTGGCTCTGCGGGAACTGACGCATCTTCAGGGCGTACTCGATCGGCTCGCCTGTGCCGCCCAATTGTGGGGCTTCGGCGCTGCCAGTAATTGGCAGTACGTCAAGGTACAGCCCCTGCGTCAGGCGCTGGTTCAAACGCAGCTCTTCATTGCAGAAGTGCTTGCGCTGGGCCAGCTCGGTAAAGTCGAGGAAGCCGAAGTTCATCGGCTTCTTGATTTTGTAGGCGAATTCGCCAGTGAGCAGAACCCAGGAAATGTGTGTCTCAATAACCTGGAAACCGCTCACCGGATGAGGGTACAGGGCTGGGTTTTGCAGGGCTGCAATCAAGGCTTGGCTCACGGGCGATCCTTTGGAGTCGTGAAGAGTCTAAGCGCCCATTATGGCGACAAGCGGCCCCCGTGCAAACCGCCGGAGGGCGCCTGTCGACGAACAATAAAGTGCGTATAATCCGCGGCCATGACTCGTACCCAATCTTCCCGTACCCCCAAAAAACGTCCCTCTGGCCGTGCGCGCGCCCTGCTGGGCTGGGCTTTGAAGCTCAGCCTTGTCGGTCTCGTCGTGCTCGCGGGCTTTGCGATTTATTTCGATGCGGTAGTCCAGGAGAAATTTTCTGGCAAGCGCTGGACGATCCCGGCCAAGGTGTATGCCCGGCCGCTGGAGCTGTTCGTCGGCCAGAAACTCAGCAAGGACGACTTCCTTATCGAGCTTGATGCCTTGGGCTATCGGCGCGAGAGCGTCGCCAATGGGCCTGGTGCCGCTGCTGTCAGTGGTAATACGGTCGATATCAATACCCGTGGCTTCCAGTTCTATGAAGGGCTGGAGCAGGCCCAGGCGGTTCAAGTACGTTTCTCGGGCGATTACGTTGCCGGGTTGAGTGGAGCCAATGGCTCGAAACTGGCCGTGGTTCGCCTGGAGCCGCTGCTGATCGGCGGGTTGTACCCGAAGAACCTTGAAGACCGCATCCTGATAAAGCTCGATCAGGTGCCCCCGTACCTGCTTGAAACCCTGGTTGCCGTGGAAGACCGCGACTTCTATTCGCACTTTGGTGTTTCGCCCAAGTCGATTGCACGGGCCATCTGGGTCAACACCTCATCCGGCGCCATGCGTCAGGGTGGCAGTACCCTGACCCAGCAGTTGGTCAAGAACTTCTACCTGACCAATGAGCGCAGCCTCAGTCGCAAGCTGACGGAAGCCCTGATGGCGATGTTGCTTGAGCTGCATTACGACAAGCGCGAGATCCTCGAGGCCTACCTCAACGAGGTGTTCATTGGCCAGGATGGTCAGCGCGCGGTGCATGGCTTTGGTCTTGCCAGCCAGTTTTTCTTCAGTCAGCCGTTGTCAGAGCTCAAGCTGCATCAGGTCGCGTTGTTGGTGGGCATGGTCAAGGGGCCTTCCTACTACAACCCGCGGCGCTACCCCGAGCGGGCAACGGTGCGGCGTAACCTGGTGCTCGACTTGTTGGCCGAGCAGGGCGTTGCAACCCCGGAGGCCGTCGAGGCTGCGAAGAAAATGCCGTTGGGCGTTACCAAGCGTGGCAGCTTGGCCGACAGTTCCTTCCCGGGCTTCCTTGACCTGGTCAAACGCCAACTGCGTCAGGACTATCGTGACGAAGACTTGACCGAAGAAGGCCTGCGGATCTTTACCAGCTTCGATCCGATTCTGCAGATGAAGGCGGAGGCATCGGTCACTGACACCTTCAAGCGCCTTGCCGGGCGCAAGGGGGCGGATGAAGTCGAGGCAGCCATGGTGGTGACCAATCCGGAAACCGGTGAGGTCCAGGCGCTGATAGGCAGTCGCCAGCCCGGTTTTGCCGGTTTCAACCGTGCTGTGGATGCTGTTCGGCCGATTGGCTCTCTGGTCAAGCCGGCTGTCTACCTTACCGCGTTGGAAAAACCCAGCCAGTACACGCTCACGAGCTGGGTCCAGGATGAGCCCTTTTCGGTCAAAGGTGCTGACGGCCAGGTATGGAAGCCGCAGAATTACGATCGGCGATCCCATGGCACCATCTACCTCTACCAAGGGCTGGCGAACTCTTACAACCTTTCCACGGCCAAACTTGGTCTGGAAGTGGGTGTACCCAATGTGTTGAAAACCATTGGCCGTTTGGGTGTCGAAGTCGATTGGCCAGCGTTCCCGTCGATGTTGCTGGGGGCGGGCGGTATGTCGCCGATGCAGGTGGCTACCATGTACCAGACCCTGGCCAATGGTGGTTTCAATACGCCGATGCGCGGTATTCGCAGCGTACTGACGGCTGAGGGTGAGCCGCTCAAGCGCTACCCGTTCCAGATCCAGCAGCGTTTTGATCCAGGCTCCATCTATCTGGTGCAGAACGCCATGCAACGGGTCATGCGTGAAGGCACCGGACGTTCGGTTTACAGTGTCTTGCCAAGCTCTCTGACCTTGGCCGGCAAGACCGGTACCAGTAACGACTCGCGAGACAGTTGGTTCGCAGGTTTCAGTCAGGACCTGCTGGCAGTCGTCTGGTTGGGTCGTGACGACAATGGCAAGACGCCGTTCACGGGGGCCACCGGCGCATTGCAGGTTTGGACCAGTTTCATGCGCAAAGCCGACCCGCTCCCTCTGGATATGCCGCAGCCAGACAATGTGGTGCTGGCCTGGGTTGATGCCCATTCCGGGCAAGGGTCGGACGCAAGCTGCCCGGGCGCGGTCCAGATGCCGTATATTCGCGGTAGCGAACCGCCCCCCGGTCCTGCCTGTGGTGGTGAATCCGCGCCAGCCGAATCGGTAATGGACTGGGTCAAGGGTTGGATGAATTGAGCACTAGCGAAGAGGGTGTGAAGTGAATAAGTGGTGGTTTCCTGCCTTGACGGCACTGGCGCTACTCAATGGCTGTGCCAGCGTGCAACGTGGTTCGATCCCTGTTGTCGAGTCAGGCACGCGTGTTTCTAACAGTGAGCGAGTAACGGCCAGCCGCGGTGGCTATAACGCTGCCGCCAGCGGTGCGCGTCAGGCTCAAGCAATACCTCAGAACGATGCCGTAACCGTCATGGTGCCGCAGGGGGCTGGTGCGGCGCCGATCCAGACGTTCCCGGCGTCGACCAGCGCAGCACCAATTACACCGGGGCCGATTACGCCAGGCCCGGTGACATCGGAGCCGATGACGACCGCATCAATCAGCTCTGGCGGCTACAGCATGCCAAGTGCGCCAACAGGCATCCCTCGCGGCAATGCGGGTGGCTTGTCCGCGGATGAACAACTGGATGGTCCGGTGCTGGCGTTGCTGACCACTGCGCAGCAACAACAAGGCAGTGGTGATTACAACGGTGCCTCGTCCAGCTTGGAGCGTGCCCAGCGCATTGCACCGCGTGAGCCGCAAGTGCTCTACCGTTTGGCCCAGGTGCGCCTGGCCCAAGGGGATGCTGCCCAATCCGAGCAACTGGCTCGACGGGCGCTGACCTATGCCAATGGTCGACCCGATTTGCAGGCCGGGCTGTGGGACATCATCGCCCAGTCACGGGAGAAGCAAGGTGACGCCGCTGGCGCTGCGCTGGCCCGTCAGAAAGCGCGGGTGAGCTCGTAATGGACAAGCGGGTTCCGTCAATCGCCGACCATCTGTTGCTGATCGAGCAGGAGCTGCGCTTGCTTGGATGGTGGGAGGAGAGGGCGCCGAGTGCCGAGGCGCTGGCCAGTGTTGAACCCTTTGCGGTCGATACGCTGTCTTTTGAGCAGTGGCTGCAGTGGATCTTCCTCCAGCGTATGAAGATTATTCTTGAGAACGACCTACCGCTGCCTAACGCCTCCGGTATTCTCGAGATGGCCGAGATGGTTTATGTGGATCGGGTGCAGGAAAGTACGCAGCTGCGTCGACTGTTGTCCGAGTTTGACGAACTGATTCGCTCATCTCGCTGAGTTCCTGAGTTTCTCCTTCCGGGGCAGCTTCGTCTGCCCCGCACGCTCGTTGCCTGATGCTTCACATGCTCAGGCAAACGTTTTTCTGCTTGCTCAAGAGTGGCTTATGGTGAATTAACCGCGAAGATCACTTGACTTGAGCAGTTCGAATCAGAACAATCCAAAGTCCGCTGTAGAGGGACTGCCAGAAGCAGACCCGCTAAGCAGATCATGAGGCGCACACCCGCGCCGACCTGTTACACCCCGCAACGCGTTACCTCGCGCTGGGTGGGAAAACCCCGCAACACTCTGGGGCGCTCCCAATACTTGCTCAGTCAGTGCTGACGTAGTCGGCGATTTCGTCGCTCATGCTCTGCTTGGCAGTAAACCTATTAAGACCCGTTCCCATCGGACGGTATTCTGGCGTTTTAGAGGTGAACAACGTGGAGCTTTTATCTGGCGCTGAAATGGTCGTCCGCTTTTTGCGTGACGAAGGCGTTAAGCACATCTATGGGTACCCGGGCGGTGCTCTTCTTCATGTTTACGATGCTCTGTTCAAAGAACCGGAAGTGAGTCACATTCTGGTCCGTCATGAGCAGGCTGCAACCCATATGGCGGATGGTTACGCCCGTGCTACCGGCAAGGCTGGTGTAGTTCTGGTGACCTCCGGTCCTGGGGCGACCAATGCCATTACCGGTATTGCCACCGCTTACATGGACTCCATTCCGATGGTCATCCTTTCCGGTCAGGTGCCTAGCACCATGGTCGGTACGGATGCTTTCCAGGAAACCGACATGATCGGTATTTCCCGGCCGATCGTGAAGCACAGCTTCATGATCAAGCACGCATCGGAAATCCCTGAAGTTCTGAAAAAGGCCTTCTACCTCGCGCAGTCCGGCCGTCCAGGCCCGGTTGTCGTCGACATTCCGAAGGACATGACCAACCCGGCTGAAAAGTTCGAGTACGTCTATCCGAAGAAGGTCAAGCTGCGCTCGTACAGCCCCGCTGTTCGTGGGCACTCGGGCCAGATCCGCAAAGCCGCAGAAATGCTGCTCTCGGCTAAGCGTCCGGTTGTGTACGCTGGTGGTGGTGTCATCCTCGGCGGTGGCTCCGCAGCCTTGACTGAAATGGCGCAGATGCTGAACCTGCCGGTCACCAATACCCTGATGGGCCTGGGTTGCTATCCGGGTACTGACCGTCAATTCCTCGGCATGCTGGGCATGCACGGCAGTTACACCGCCAACCTGACGATGCACCATGCCGACGTGATCCTTGCTGTTGGCGCGCGTTTCGATGATCGGGTAGTCAACGGCCCGGCGAAGTTCTGCCCGAACGCCAAGATCATCCATATCGACATCGACCCTGCGTCGATCTCCAAAATGATCAAGGCCGATGTGCCTATTGTCGGGCCTGTCGAAAGCGTTCTGACCGAGATGGTCGCGATCCTCAAGGAAATCGGTGAGAAGCCTGAAAAGGCGGCAATGGATGCCTGGTGGAAGCAGATCGAAGAGTGGCGTGGCGACCGTGGCATGTTCCCTTACGACAAGGGTGATGGCAGTGTCATCAAGCCACAGACCGTTATCGAGACACTCTGCGAAGTGACCAAAGGCGATGCCTTCGTTACCTCCGATGTCGGCCAGCACCAGATGTTCGCGGCGCAGTACTACCGCTTCAACAAGCCAAACCGCTGGATCAACTCCGGTGGCCTGGGCACCATGGGCTTTGGCTTCCCTGCCGCCATGGGTGTCAAGCTGAACTTCCCTGAGCAGGATGTTGCCTGTGTCACCGGTGAGGGCAGTATCCAGATGAACATTCAGGAGTTGTCGACCTGCCTGCAGTACGACCTGCCGGTGAAGATCGTCAACCTGAACAACGGTGTATTGGGCATGGTCCGCCAGTGGCAGGACATGGCCTACAACAGCCGTCACTCGCACTCCTACATGGAATCGCTGCCTGATTTCGTCAAGTTGGCCGAAGCCTATGGCCATGTGGGTATCCGCATCACCAGCCTGAAGGACCTCAAGCCCAAGCTCGAGGAAGCCTTTGCCATGAAAGACCGGTTGGTGTTCATCGATATCCAGGTCGACAACAGCGAGCACGTCTATCCGATGCAAATCAAGGATGGCTCGATGCGCGATATGTGGCTGAGCAAGACGGAGCGTACCTAATCATGCGGCACATTATTTCCCTGCTGTTGGAAAACGAACCTGGTGCCTTGTCGCGCGTGGTTGGCCTGTTCTCCCAGCGTAACTACAACATCGAAAGCCTGACGGTTGCTCCGACTGAAGACCCGACCTTGTCGCGTCTGACGCTGACAACAGTCGGCCATGATGAAGTGATCGAGCAGATCACCAAGAACCTGAACAAGCTGGTTGAAGTGGTCAAGTTGGTCGACCTTTCAGAAAGCGCGCATATCGAGCGTGAACTGATGCTGGTCAAGGTCAAGGCCACGGGCGCACAGCGTGCCGAGATCAAACGCACCACCGATATCTATCGGGGGCAGATCGTCGATGTCAGTGCCAGTGTCTATACCGTTCAACTGACCGGTACCAGCGACAAACTGGACAGTTTCATTCAGGCTATCGGTACCGCGTCCATTCTCGAAACCGTACGCAGTGGCGTCACCGGCATTGCCCGTGGCGACAAAGTTCTTAGCATCTAACTCAAAAAATTAGCGAATGGCCTCGAAAGGCCGAGATAAGGGGTGTTTCATGAAAGTTTATTACGACAAAGACTGCGACCTTTCGATCATCCAGGGCAAAAAAGTTGCCATCATCGGTTACGGCTCTCAGGGTCACGCCCAAGCGTGCAACCTGAAAGATTCGGGTGTGGATGTTACCGTTGGTCTGCGTAAAGGCTCGGCTACTGTTGCCAAGGCTGAAGCGCACGGTCTGAAAGTCACTGACGTGGCCAGCGCTGTTGCCGCTGCTGACCTGGTCATGATCCTGACCCCAGACGAGTTCCAGTCTCAGCTGTACAAGAGCGAAGTCGAGCCTAACCTGAAGAAGGGCGCTACCCTGGCGTTCTCCCACGGTTTCGCGATTCACTACAACCAGGTTGTGCCACGTGCTGACCTGGACGTGATCATGATCGCCCCTAAAGCACCAGGCCACACTGTACGTTCCGAGTTCGTCAAGGGCGGCGGTATCCCTGACCTGATCGCGATCTACCAGGACGCTTCCGGTAACGCCAAGAACGTTGCCCTGTCCTACGCCGCAGGCGTTGGCGGTGGCCGTACCGGCATCATCGAAACGACCTTCAAGGACGAGACTGAAACCGACCTGTTCGGTGAGCAGGCTGTTCTGTGTGGCGGTACTGTTGAGCTGGTCAAAGCCGGTTTCGAAACACTGGTTGAAGCTGGCTACGCGCCAGAAATGGCCTACTTCGAGTGCCTGCACGAGCTGAAGCTGATCGTTGACCTCATGTACGAAGGCGGTATCGCCAACATGAACTACTCGATCTCCAACAACGCTGAGTACGGCGAGTACGTAACTGGCCCAGAGGTTATCAACGCTGAGTCCCGTCAGGCCATGCGCAACGCTCTGAAGCGCATCCAGGACGGCGAGTACGCGAAGATGTTCATCAGCGAGGGTGCCACTGGCTACCCATCGATGACTGCTCGTCGTCGTAACAACGCTGCCCACGGTATCGAAGTCATCGGTGAGCAACTGCGCTCGATGATGCCTTGGATCGCGGCGAACAAAATCGTAGACAAAGCCAAGAACTAATCTTGCCTTGATGCGATAAGAACGCGGCTTCGGCCGCGTTTTTTCGTTTAGAGGGTCAGCTTCTGGTATAAAGCTCACTGTGTGCACGATCTCTCGCTGCAAACAACAGCCGAAACTTTCCAAACCGTTGCAAGGTAATGTCCATGAGCGAACGTCCAGAAGAGCCCAGTAAGGCCTCCGACGCCGAAAGCCTGCTACCGATCGATGAGCATGTTGAAGAAGGGCATGATGCCGAAGGACGCAAGGTGCGGCATCGTGGTATCTATCTGCTGCCCAATCTCTTTACTACCGCCAACCTGTTTGCCGGTTTCTATTCCATCATCAGCTCGATGAGCGCACAAAGCGCGCTGAGTGCTGGTGATCCTCGCGAAGCGAGCAAGTATTTTGCCTTCGCCGCCATCGCCATTTTTGTTGCCATGGTGCTCGATGGCCTTGATGGTCGTGTTGCGCGCATGACCAACACTCAAAGCGCCTTTGGTGCCGAGTACGATTCCCTGTCCGACATGGTCGCTTTCGGTGTGGCCCCGGCATTGCTGGCGTTCGGCTGGGCGCTGGGCGACATGGGTAAAGTCGGCTGGATGGTGGCCTTCATTTATGTGGCTGGTGCCGCGTTGCGTCTGGCGCGTTTCAATACCCAGGTTGGCAAGGCGGACAAACGCTACTTTATCGGTTTGGCCAGCCCGGCTGCGGCGGGTGTGGTAGCCGGTACTGTCTGGGCATTCAGTGACTACGGTATCCAGGGTTCCAAACTGTCGTTCCTGGTGGCGCTGTTGGTTGCTGCCGCCGGCATGCTGATGGTCAGTAACATCAAGTACAACAGCTTCAAGGAACTCGACCTGAAGGGGCGTGTACCTTTCGTGGCGATTCTCGCCGTAGTGCTTGTGTTTGCTGTGGTCTTCAGTGATCCGCCACGTATTCTGTTGCTGATTTTCCTTGCTTATGCCGCTTCGGGCCCTATCCAGTACCTGTTACGCATGCGTCGGCGTAAAGGCACCGAGTGATGTAATTTCTGCGAGACTCCGTAGTCTACTGGTGCATCAGTCCACCCGTTCTACGGAGTCATCATGCTGATCAAGATGTCCAAGGCCTCTGACTGCAAAGCGTCAGAGGTCACCCCCGAATCTATCTATGTCTCTCGTCGCCATCTGTTGGGCGGGTCCTTGGCTGCGTTGGCTGTTTCAGCCCTGCCGCGTTTGGCCAGTGCCGCCGATGTTTCGCGTTATCCGGATGTCGATGCCGGTTCCGCGCCTGGTTGGTTCAACGAGAAGCTTGGTGGAACTCAATGGCAGGCGGTGACGGCGCCAGGCGAGGCCATTACGCCATTCAAAGATGCAACCCACTACAACAACTTCTATGAGTTCGGCCCTGATAAGGGAGACCCGGCGCAAAACGCGGCTGTGCTGAAAACGGCGCCTTGGACGGTAGTAGTCGATGGCGAGGTCGGAAAGCCCGGTCGCTATGCGTTGGAAGACTTCATCAAGCCCTATCAGTTGGAGGAGCGCATCTATCGGCTGCGCTGTGTAGAGGCTTGGTCGATGGTGATCCCTTGGTTGGGGTTCCCGTTGCCCGCTCTGCTCAAACAGGTGGAGCCAACATCCAAAGCGCGTTACATCCGCTTCGAAACGCTGCAGGATCCGAAAAGCATGCCTGGCCAACGCTCAGGCTTTGCCTTGATTGACTGGCCTTATGTAGAAGGGTTGCGTCTGGATGAGGCCATGAATCCGTTGGCCATACTGGCTGTTGGTATGTATGGGCGGGAGCTGCCTAATCAGAATGGTGCGCCTCTCAGGTTGGTGGTGCCGTGGAAGTATGGCTTCAAGAGCATTAAGTCGATCGTGCGCATCAGCCTCGTTGAGCAGCAGCCGAAAACCACGTGGCAAAGCATTGCGCCGGATGAGTACGGCTTTTATGCCAATGTGAACCCTCAGGTTGATCATCCGCGCTGGACCCAGGCGCGTGAGCGTCGGTTGCCGAGTGGGCTGTTCAGTCCGAATGTGCGCGACACGCAGATGTTCAATGGGTACGCAGAGGAAGTCGCTTCTCTCTATAGCGGTCTTGATCTAAGGAAGAACTACTGATGCGCTACCCATGGTTTCGCCTTGGTATTTTTGTTCTCGCCAGTTTTTGGCCTTTGTTTTGGCTCTACCAGGCGTGGGCGTTTGCATTGGGGCCAGACCCGGGCAAGGTGTTGGTCGATCGGCTGGGGTTGGGGGGGTTGATCTTTTTGCTCATTACCTTGTGCATGACGCCATTGCAGCGCCTGAGCGGCTGGTCTGGCTGGATTGTGGTGAGGCGCCAGTTGGGCTTGTGGTGCTTTGCCTATGTCGTGTTGCACTTGAGTGGTTACCTGTTCTTTATTCTCGGCCTCGACTGGGGGCAATTAGGCGTAGAGTTGCGCAAGCGCCCCTATATCATTGTGGGTGTTCTGGGATTTGTCGGGCTGCTTGCCTTGGCTGTGACTTCGAATCGCTACAGCCAGCGGCGGCTTGGGGCCCGCTGGAAGAGGTTGCACAAGTTGGTCTATGTGATCCTGGGGTTGGGTTTGCTGCATTTTCTGTGGGTCGTGCGTGCAGATCTGAAGGAGTGGGCGGTCTACGCTGGCATTGGCGTATTGTTGTTGGCGCTACGTATTCCTGCCCTGGGGCGGCGTATTCCGAGGCTGGCGATAGGAAAAGCCGCAACGACAACGAAAAGTTGAATTTAAGCCTTGACGCCCCGTTTCATCTCTCTATAATGCGCACCTCTTCCGGCGCAGTCGAAACGGAAAACTCATTGGTAATCAATGAGTTAGACGTTTAGCGATAGTGTCGGAAGTGCTTCGGTCGAATAGATCGGCAGCGGTGAAAAAGGTGGTTGACAGCGGGTTGAAACGCTGTAGAATTCGCCTCCCGCTAACGAGAGATCGAAGCGAGTCAAGTGGTTGAAGTTGAACGGAAAATT